>NZ_JBWYIU010000005.1:0-197984 GCF_056783995.1 Acinetobacter sp. ANC_7588
AACGACTTAGGAGCTGGCAGCCCTGAAGGTTATGCAAGCTGCTGTGAAGCTTTGGCTAAGGCGGATGTGCGTGAACAACTCAAACAGATTTTGATTCCTGTATTGATTATTGCGGGTCAACAAGATCCTGTGACCACTGTGGCAGATGGTCAGTTTATGCAAGCCGCGATTGCGGGTAGTCAACTTGTTGAGATTAATGCTTCGCACATTTCGAATGTTGAACAACCACAGGCGTTTAACCAGGCTGTGGCTGAATTTATTCAGGCATAAGTTCAGAACAACTTAAACCTGAACTCAGGAAACATCACTTGTCACGGGTGACTCATCTTGACGCTTTGCCAGATTGCTCCACCAGTCTGGCTTTTTTTTCACAGTAATTAGACCATGAACAACGACAATTAAATATCAGTCTCGTGATTCCTTAAAACGGCGATAGTTATGTCATAAGTGATTGAAACGATGTCACTTATCATTCTCAAAGATTCAGATGATTCTTCTAATTTTATCTTAAATCAATTGTTTAAGTAAATTTTTAAAGCGTTGGTTTAGAAGCTAAAATCCGCTTAATTGTGCCTATATCATAGTTTCTATTACCCAATTATGATCAACAACGATTAGTCGTTAGTATTTAAATTAAAAACCCATCACCTAGATGATGGGTTAATTGTTGATGTCTAAAGATTTAGATTAATACGCCCACTGGATGAGCAATCGAAATAGACCAGCAATCAATAATAGACTTAAAAAACCACCGAGCCATAAAACAATAAACCACCCTGCTTGATTCAGTTTCATTATCATTCTCCTCAGTGATAACCTTCGTCACCAACACGGACCTTGTCTCTAAATACCCAATAAGATAAAGCGGTATAAAACAATATAATTGGGATTAGAATGAGTGCACCAATGAGAGCAAATAATTGACTACTTTGAGGTGCAGCAGCTTGCCAAATCGTTACACTTGGCGGAATGATATTAGGCCATAAACTAATTAAAAAGCCCGTATACGCAAGAAATACCAAAGCCAATGTATAGATGAAAGGCGCAAACTCCTGACGACGTTTACAAGCTCTGAGCGCTAGGAAAGTGAAAATCAATACCAGTATTGGTACGGGACTGAAATACCACATTTGTGGCTGACTAAACCAACGCTGTGCAATATCGTCATGTACAAGGGGAGTATAAATACTGACAGCGCCAAATATTAGAAATAACGCGATCATAAGCTTAGGCATCAGACGGTACATATGATCTTGTACACGCTCATCCGTTTTAAAAATTAACCATCCGCAACCGAGTGTCGCGTATAACACAACAACGCCTAAACCTGTAAAGAGTGAAAATGGAGTGAGCCAATCTAGCCCACCACCCGTGAACACACCATTGGTCGTCTGAATTCCTTGAATATAAGCGCCTAAAATCACACCTTGTAAAAATGAAGCTAAAATTGAACCCCAAATAAATGCTTGGTCCCAAAGTGCTTTGGTCCGATTAGCCTTAAAACGAAACTCAAAAGCGACTCCACGAAATATAAGCGCGATCACCATTAAGGTGATGGGCATATATAATGCGGACAATACAGTCGAATAGACCAGTGGAAAAGCGGCAAATAAACCAGCTCCACCAAGTACCATCCAAGTCTCATTGCCATCCCATACGGGTGCTACAGTATTCATCATGACATCACGCTCTTGGCGATCTTTCACAAATGGAAATAAAATACCAATTCCCAAATCAAAACCATCAAGAACGACATAAATCAACACACCTAGTGCGATGATCATAATCCAAATCAATGATAGATCAATCATTTCAAATTCTCCTGATCATTCACCTTGTTTGATGCTTCAAGTTGTTGTTCATTATCAATGGTACTCATCGGGCGTTTAGACGCTCGGATCACTTCGCCATCTGAATGTGGTGTTGAATAAATAAATTCTGGTCCTTTCACCATCATTTTCAACATATAAAAGATACCGATACCAAATACGATACAGTACACCACAACAAAAATAATCAGCGTCAGCCCAACCTGTTCCGCAGAGACAGGAGATAACGCATCTTTCGTACGCATTACGCCATAGATAATCCAAGGTTGACGTCCCACCTCTGTGGTAAACCAGCCTGCCAATAATGCAATAAAACCTGAAGGCCCCATCCACAAAGCAAACTTGTGCAACCATTTAGACTCATAAAATTTGCCTGTCTTACGTAGCCATAGACCAAATACAGCCAGTAAGATCATGAGCATGCCCATACCCACCATGATTCGGAAACTCCAAAAAACAATGGTTGAATTAGGTCGATCCTCAGGTGCGAATTCTTTTAAGCCTTTAACCTCACCATCAAGGGTATGTGTCATGATCAGGCTACCCAGATTTGGAATACCAATCGCATATTTAGTTTCTTCAGCTTCCATATCTGGAATACCAAATAGATACAACGGCATACCATGATCTTTATTGGTTTCCCAATGACCTTCGATTGCAGCTAATTTAGCAGGCTGATGTTCTAAGGTATTCAATCCATGTAAATCACCCACGAACATCTGTAGTGGAGCTAAAGCAAGGATCATCCACATTGCCATCGAGAATGACTTTTTAACTAACGCATCACGGCGTCCTTTGAGTAGATGCCATGCAGCAGTTGCGGCAACCAATAAGCCTGAAACCAAGAAAGCGGCCAGTGCCATATGCGCTAATCGATAAGGAAAGGATGGGTTAAAGACAATCGCGAACCAATCTTGAGGAACGATTATTCCATTTTCAAATGCAAAGCCTTGAGGTGTTTGCATCCAGCTATTAGATGACAGAATCCAAAACATGGATATACATGTTCCTATTGCCACCATTAAGGTTGCAAAAAAATGCGTCTTTGGCCCAACTCGCCCCCAGCCAAACAACATGATACCGAGGAAACCAGCTTCTAAGAAAAACGCACTGAGCACTTCATACGTCAGCAATGGTCCAGTGACACTACCAGCTATACGTGAAAATTCACTCCAGTTGGTTCCAAACTGATAGCTCATCACCACGCCTGAAACGACACCCATACCAAATGAAAGTGCGAATATTTTTATCCAAAATTTAAACAGATCTCGATAAACAGGATCATTCGTTTTAAGCCAACGCCATTCGAGCACAGCCAAAAAACTTGCCAATCCAATCGAAATTGCTGGAAAGATAATGTGAAATGAAACAGTGAATGCGAATTGAATACGCGCCAATTCGAGCGCTGTTAGTCCTAGATCCATGACGTCACCTTATCGTTGAGTTTTGTGGTGAATGTTGTTCTTCACTGAGTTTAAAACTACAGTTAGAATTATATTGTAGATGTCATGTATCACTCCGATAACACGCGATTTTAAATTCACTTTTTTGAGGATGAGTGAATACCGTCTGTTGGCTACAGACTGTTTAAAGATTTTTTTCATAATATTGAACTCTACATAAATTGATTAAGATCAAAATGATCCAAGGTTTAAATCAATTAGAGTCCAAAAGGTGGCGCTCGGCCTTGAGGCAGAAGATAGAGCTTCTGTAGAGAAAAATAAACGTGCCAAAAAGAATTGCGGTAGAAACTCAGCTTAACTTGTAAGCGATCAAAAATTTCTTTTACACCAAAATCAAATGGTAAGACGAGGTCTCCATAAACAGTGCAATATTGGCATTGGTGAGTAATTTGATTATGGTCGTGATGATGTTCGTGTTCACTCAAATGGTGGACGATATCGTGATAAGTCTCATGAACATGCTGATGGCGTTCTGGAGAAAGTAAATTATGCATAATAGACATACATACCGGAGCGATATGAAATTTCTCCGGTAAGATCGGCTGTAAATAAACCGCTAGTTGTAATAACACCGTTGCAAATGCAATGATGAGTCCACTAGATCTTAGCAAAATTTCCTCTCAACTCTTTTCGATAAAGAGTGTTTAGAAACATAGAAAAAATCAAGTTAATAACCGACTAGGCTGATCAACTTTCATGCTTAACTATACGCCTATTGAACTTGTTTTTAAAGCCTTTTTCAATTTTATACATAACATGTATTTATAATATTTATAAAAATTAAAGTAGCTAAATTTTATGATTAGAAAAAATTTAAAGGGATTTTCAAATAAGACACTCCATTGTGTTCAGTGGGCGGAAATTTGCCACCGTTTATATTAATTTGAATCGCTGGTAAAATGAGCTTTGGCATCCCCAATGTTGCGTCACGGCTATTGCGCATTTCCACAAAATCATTCTTTTTTGAATCAATTCGAATGTGTATATTAGATTCTTTTTGCGTTTTTATATCTGTTTGACACATATATTGATGTCGATTTTCTGGTAAATAATCGTGACATAGATATACACGCATATGATCAGGCAGTTGATAAAGATTCTGAACTGAATCAAATAATTCTGCTGCACTGCCCCGTGGAAAATCACATCGTGCTGTACCATAGTCTGGCATAAATATAGTATCACCCACGAAAACTGCATCACCTATCACATAACTAAGACAAGCAGGTGTATGACCAGGCGTTGGAATGTTGTAGGCTTCAATTTCTCCAATTTTGAAACACTCATGATCTTTAAATAAATAATCGAATGGTTGCTGTGCGTTTATTGCTTTAATATCCAATTGATAAATCGAGCCAAATGTTTCTTGTACAATTCCGATATGATGACTCATGGCAATTTTGCCACCTAGCTTTGATTTTAAATATTGCGCAGCGGTCAAATGATCAGCATGCACATGTGTTTCTAAAATCCACTCAACCTTGTAATGCTGTTCATGTATGTATTGAATAATCTGGTCAGCATGTTCCGTCGTTGTTGTCGCAGAAGCAGCATCAAAATCTAAAACACTATCGATAATGGCACAACTTAATGTCACAGGATCAGCCACGACATAACTAAATGTATTGGTATTTTGATCAAAAAAATCTTTAATTAGCGGCTTAATTTGATCTTGAGTGGCATCTTTCATCACTAGTTTCATAATTATGCTCCCATCCATTTATGGTGAATCAAAACCCCTATCAACATCGCAATCACAAAATAGAGTGATTGATAATGCCCTAAACCAATTAATGTTAATCCTGGTGCTGGACAGATGCCTGCGATGCCCCATCCTATCCCAAACAAGCTAGCACCTATGATGAGCTTGTTATCAAGCTGATTGTTCTTTGGTAAATCAATAGTCTCATTGAATAGAGTTAAAGGTTTTTCACTTCTGGTTACGATCTGAAAGGGTATGAATGCCACGACAATGGCACCCATTATGACAAATGCCAAACTTGCATCCCACTCACCGAATAAATCAAGAAAATTAAGAACTTTTTCAGGGTTCGACATTCCAGATAACATAAGCCCCACGGAAAAAAGTGAGCCAAACAAAAAAGCAAAAAGGTTTTTCATTTAGAATGCTCCTGTGACATGTCGAATTAAATAAACCGTTATAAAGCCTGTCAGCATAAAACTTAGTGTTGCCACAATAGATCTTTTGGACAATCTACTTAAACCACAAATGCCATGCCCACTTGTACAGCCAGAACCTAAACGTGTTCCAAATCCAACTAAAATACCTGCCACGATCATCATGAATGGACTTGCTTCGAGTTCAATTTCAGGCTGAACCCAAATACCATAGATAAACGGTGTGATGATGAGACCCATTAAAAACCACAATGCTGGTGTTTTGAAAACTTTATGCGGATTTAGTACTTGACCGATTAAACCACTAATCCCTGCTATTCGACCATTCACATATAAGTATCCAACCACAGATAAACCGAGTAGTGCTCCACCTAAAAAAGCAATCACAAAATCATGCATAACAATTTACTTATTTACAATATATTTTTTTATATTATATAATTTTGAAAAATAATCAAGATGCTTTAACATACGCATCCTTCTGTTTCAAAGGAACATCCAATGCCGTCTGATGTTGAATTAAATCAAATGGATTTTTCACAAGTTGATCAAGTCAGCGATCGACTTAAAGTCCTGTCGAATCCTGATCGCTTAAAGATACTTTGTATTTTAGTAGATGGTGAATTGAACGTTCAGGAAATTGAGAATCGAACTCAAATTTTTCAACCCACGCTTTCACAACAGTTAACCGTATTACGTAAAGCTGAAATGGTGGTGACTCGTCGTGAAGGTAAACAAATTTTTTATCAAGTGAGTGATCCTAAAGTCCTCACCATTATGCAAACGCTTTATAGCTTATATTGCGATCCTACTTCATAATCTTGCAATTCTTTCAGTTGTGGATATGAGACTCAAATACGATCATATTCTCCATGTAAATGACCATGTATTAAATTTTAAAGTTTTGTATTCAAGAGTACTAAAGACCAAAAAATTCTATTTTTCAAAAACTTCTTGCAAGTCTTTTGCCATTCCTTGCATAGACTTGAACTCTCCTTGTTGATTTTTCCATACCATAGCTGGCGTGGAAAAAAATCCATATTTATCCATAAGTGACTCGTTATAGTCGATTTTTTCATGTAAAGATTTTGATATATTTTGCGTAACAACTAATCGCTCTTTACCTTTCTTTTTATTGTAGTCATTAAATACTTTAGCAGGATCACTTGAGTTAAGTATGGTGGCAATCTGCCCTCGACTTTCTTCTCGAATTACACCAACTTGTATATGTCGAAGTTGAACTTTTCCCGAGTTTACCCATGGTCGTGCAGCTTCCCAAAATTGATGGCAATATGGGCAGTTAGGATCTGAAAATACATAAACAACGCGTGCTGCTGTATTTTCACCATCTTGAATCCAAGTCGACTTTTCAATGCTCTTCCATACATCATCTAATACGGCGTCTTTGACATGTGTATTTAATGCTTCAATAGAAATATTTTCACCTTGAGCATTATATAAATCACCCATAATGTAATATTTCTGATCATTAGAAATAAAAACCGTGCCTGGATGTTGGTTCATATGCCCTGCCCATCCTGTCATACCTGCTGGTGCTGGAATTTCTTTTACAAACTCAAAGCCCTCTGCTGAAATCTGCTTTTTTAAATCCGCATAACTGACGCTACTTATTAAAAATACGCTAGACAACAATATTAATTTATTTATATCTTTCATAACCTTTAGCTCTACTCAGCTGTCATTTTAATTAAATATTCTTGCATTTTTGCAGCGCTTAACTCACCCATATGTCTATCCACCAATTTACCTTTTTCATCGTAAAACAATGTAGTTGGCAAGCCAAAACTATTGCTCTGCTTGGGCATTTCCCCATTTACATCAAGTCTGACATTTTTAAAGTTGAAGCTGTGTTTTTGTAAATAGTTTTGAACCGTTGTGATATCTTCACCTTGATTGAGCATCACAAAATGAATATTGGGATGAGCCTTTTGTGCTTGAAAAAGTATTAGCATCTCTCTATGACATGGCGGGCACCAACTCGCCCACAAATTAACGACTGTAGGCTGACCCAAAAAATCTGTGAAATACCCTTCATTCTTATTTTCACTATGATCAGTTGGGAGTATCTGAAAACTTAGATCAGGATAAAAACTTTCAACCTTGTATTGAGTTTTTATCATTACGCCAATCGCTACCCAAAATAAAAACACCCCAACTAAAATGATCTTCATTTTTGTTCGTAAGCTTCGATTGAGAATGATATAGCTTAGCCCACCGAAGAATAATCCACTCCATAAGCTAAATCCTTTATCTTGGATTTTGAGTATATCTAAAGGATTTGCAATATAAGTCTCCCAATAGAACATAACAAAGATGACTCTAGCGGCAACTGCTCCAATAATGATGCTTGTCCACACTGAATCTTTACTGATTTTGACTTGGGTATCTGTCCATTTATAGTGATGACCTAAAACATTGATCAGGATACTGATGAACAGTATCCCACTGAATAGAATCAATAAAACCCATGGAAACATGAGTGATCCAAGTTGAATCCCATCAAATGAAATCATTACTGAACCATCCCGACAGATTGTTCCTGCAATCGATTTAATAACTGTGTTGCAGTAAAAGTTCCAGTCAAGCGCAGATCACGTATTTCATCATGTTGCGTATTTAAAAAAATAAATGTTGGCGGACCTAAAATTTGCCATTTTTTTAAAAGTTCATCTTGGCTTGGTTCAAAATGAGTGAGATCTAATTTAATTAAAACCAACTCATTGAGTTTGGCTTGAACATCTTCACGCGGAAGTACCTCTTTTTCAATCGGTTGACATGCAACACACCAATCTGCGTAAACATCAATTACTACGGCTTTACCTTGATTTGCGTTCAAAACATTTGAAAGCTGCGCGGCAGAGTTGACTTTATGCCATGTATGTAATGTTTTGGCCTGCGTTACAAGTGAGTGCGTATACCCTTGCTGCACATAATTCACTCCTAAAAACATCATGCCAAGACTGAATAATATGATGATGCTTTTAACCACTATTTTTTCGACATAAGGTCGCATTTTCCAGAGTAAATATACAGCGAATCCAAGAAGTAAAAGACCCATCAGAATTTGATAAATACTGGTTGGAATAAGTGGCCGTGCAAAATAAATGGCCACAAGCAACATCACGAAGCCAAAACAGACCTTGAGTCGATCCATCCATACCCCAGGTTTAGGTAAAAAATGCGTCCCGAAAACTGCCGCAATAAAAAGCGGCAAACCAATCCCAATGCCCAAAACAAAAAGATAAGTCGCCCCTAATAAAGGTTGGTTCATCTGTGAGACAAATATCAATGCTCCAGCCAGCGGAGCACTCATGCAAGGTCCAACTATCAGTGCAGAAATCATCCCCATGAGTCCTGCACCGATCAATGTGCCTCCTTTTTGTTTTTGTTGCCAAAGATCTAAGCGTTGTAATATTCCTTGAGGTAAAGAGATTTGAAATGCACCGAAAAGGTTAAGGGCAAAAGTAATAAATAGGAGACTAAAAATACTGATGAAGATCGGACTTTGAAACCAACGCTGAAAACTATAACCCAATTGAGAAACAACGAATCCCATTAACGCATAAACGATAGCCATCCCTGTGACAAAAATAAAAGCTATTACCGCGGCACGATAACCTCTGTGATTTTGCACAAGAATGCCTGATAAAATCGGAATTAAGGGCAATGAACAAGGCAAGAATGCCAACAATATTCCAAGTCCTAAAAACACCAATAAATTAAGCCATACACTTTGTTGAGAGAGCAAATTTAAAAAAAATTGATCGTTGTTCCATACACTCGAAAAGCTCGCTGGCCTATTCAGATTTTCTTTAGATAAATTTGCATCTAGTGTGGATTGATCCTCACTGATTAAATTATTTTCCCCAAATTCGGTTTTATCTCGCTCAAGCGCAGTAGCGTTAAAATTTTTACGATCTGAGACTGTATTATTATCCTTTGAAATGAGTTGTGTTTCTGTTTTTGGTGAAGCATTTTCTTGTGCATCTCGAGTATTTACAACTCCATTAGATGCCGCTGAAATTTCTTTGAGATTTAAAACTTTCTTAGCTTGTGTAGTTTGCTGCGCTGAGAATAAACCTGTGCTGTCAGTTGTTATCGTTGTTCTTTGAATCGGATAACATAAACCACTTTCAGCACATCCTTGCCATTGAATCTTAAATTCTTGATTTGGTTTGACTGGAATATTGCTGATTACATCCTGATAATGCACTTGGGTCATACCAAAGTTTGGATCATCTTTCTCTTTTGGGCGTGGTAGAGATAACTTTACAGGACCTTGAATGTCTGAAACTTTGATTTGATCATGATAGAGATAGTAACCATCTGCGATCTTCCATTTTAGTTCAGCTTGATGATGACTGACTGATACTGCCTCAAATTGAAATGCTTGATCTGGTGGTAGAAAATCTGCAAATGCAAAACTACTCACCAAAGAACCAAGCAATAAACTACCCTTAAACCACTTATTCATATTGACTGTATCAGTTCCTGTCTAGTCGTTCAAAGTTCAAAGAATGAATTAAGAAAGCGTGATAAAACAAATGCCGCTTCAACGCCAATCGTCACTCGAGATCGCTCATACATTTGTACTCGCCCTAACATGAACTTTATATCGCAAAAAATCTCATTATTCCGTTGGAATTCTTTAAATATTTCTGTTGATCACCTTGGCACAGCGTTTGTGATTGAGACTTTACTCGACCCACCAAAGAAACCCTCATTTGATTCACCGAGTACTCAACATCAAGATTAATCATTCTTTCAAAATACGATGCGATTGAATGACGAGTACTGAAAACTCAAGTTCAGGATAAACATCTTAGAAATTGAACGAATTGATACTTATATTGACTGAAGACAAAATAAGTTTAGATGAATTTATTTTAAAGTGTTCTGTTGTATCGATTGGCTAGGATAAGCAGCATGCGTATATTAATGATGCTCAGACCTTGTCAAAAATCAAACAGGCCTTATAACACTGTGATCAAAAAAATTCGTGGTTATAAATCACATAATTAGTCCACCCAAATTTAATTAAAATACCCAACGATAATATTTGAGAATTAAATCACAAAATACACCAACTCAATGTAAGAAAAACTTCACAATATAAGAATTAATTTTTAATAGCCTTGAATGGAATTCCAAAATATTTCGTTATGAGTTATTTATCAATATTCAACTAAAATAGTGAGAATTTATTCTCATATTAAATTAAATTCAAAAACAGAATCACACTTAAATATTTAAAAAAAACAATAATAAAATATAAATTACTGATTTATATATACTATTAATTTTAATAAATATTAATCCAACCACCAATAATATAATAAAAGTATAATAAAATACAAAATATATATAAATAAAATAATTTATCTAAATAATAAAATAACGAATTAATAAATATTAATGTGACTAAAATCTCATTATAACCACCATGATATTAATTCGTTCAAATTAATAGTTAAAATAATGTTTGTTTAATTAATCTAAATATTGAACAATAATTAAACACAAAATCTAGCTATTAAAAATCAAGTTAGATCTCAAATAATATCCCATCATTAAGGTGTAATTATGAAATCCTTCGCGTTTGGTATTATAAGTTCAATTGCATTAATCACGACTGGCTGTGTTTCAACCACATCATTAGGCACTGTAGCTTCCGAACGTAAACAACTCATGATTATTCCGGAATCAGCTTGGAATAAAATTTCAAATCGTAGCTATAATAAATTTGAAAAGAAAGCGAAGACTAAGTCTTTATATCTTGAAGATCCACGCTTAAATCAAATTTTGGCACGTTTAATCCCACACGCTAATCAATATTTACGTGAAGGTCGTCAACCAATTCAATGGCGAATTAACGGTGTGCTCAGCAGCAAACCGAATGCCCAATCCTTTCAAAGTGGGCAAATTGTAGTTAATTCGGCTGTATATATGTTTGAAAACTTATCTGATGACGAGTTAGCCACCTTAATTGCGCATGAAATGGCACACATTATCCGTAATCATAGTCGTGAAAAGGCTTCTCGTTTCGCAGCAATGAATTTGGGTCTAATGGGTGCAACCATGGGAACTGGGGCTGCCATCGGGCTTGCAAGTGGTTTATCAGGCAATCAAACCAATATGTCTCATCGCCGTCATCTAGAAGAAGAAGCTGATTTGATTGGTTTAGATTTGATGGTGAGAGCGGGCTACAATCATAATGCAGCACTCTCATTTTGGGATAAATTCGAAGCAAATCTCAACAAACGTAAAATGAATAAAGATCAATCAACTTTGTTTGCAAGTCATCCGAGCAATGACCAACGTAAAGCATTCTTAACTGAGCAAGTCATGCAGATCGAGATGTATCAAAAGGATGTCAACCTTACTGCATTACGATAATTTAGTATAAATAATAAAGCCCAACGCTATGTTGGGCTTTCTCATTTATGGATCAACAAATAAATCGACCATCAATTCCTCATCTGATGGCTCAACTCGATATTTTTCGAAATCAGTTTCACCTTTCTCTCTTAATATCTCTTCATCGATCATCATACGACCCGTGATCGAACGTTTCTCACTCGTCAAGATTGCATACGCTGCATCAGCCATGATTGCCGGTGTCCGAGCCTTGCTAAATAACTCACGTCCACCGAGAGAAAATTCTATCGCTGCAGTTGCAATAATGGTTCTAGGCCACAAGGCATTAACACTTATCCCATAACGTTCGAATTCTTGATTCATTCCCATGGTCAACATACTCATGCCATATTTACTGATGGTGTAAGGAGAATGAACCGCAAACCACGATTCTTTTAAATTTAAAGGTGGAGAGAGACTAAGAATATGTGGATTTTGACTTTGTTTTAAATAAGGCAAGGCAGCTTGACTACAGACCATAACGGCGCGAGTATTAACTTGATACATGAGATCAAAACGATTTGGATCAAGCGTTTCAACCCCACTCAAATTAATCGCACCAGCATTATTAATGAGGACATCTATCCCACCAAAATGTTCAGCAGCCTGTTTCATTGCGGCTGCGACAGCATCTTGATCTCGTACATCAAGTTGGATCGCTAATGCTCTCCCACCAGCTGCTTCTATTTCTTTTGCAACAGAATGAATCGTACCACTGAGTTTCGAATGTTCAGTGCTCGTTTTTGCAGCAACCACAATATTTGCACCATCTTTTGCAGCTTTAAGTGCAATCTCACGACCGATACCTCTGCTTGCACCTGTAATGAACAGTGTTTTTCCTTGTAGTGACATAATCCCTCTGTGTTATTTTGTTTTTGAATTTTCAATGTACAAAAAAAAACCACTTATGCAAAATTTCTTTATGAACCTCTAAGTCGTAGAAGCATACATTTTGCAATTACAAAATTAGAATTGTTTTGATAGCAGGCTAAAAAATTTAAATAACATTCTGTTTTTATTAATTTTTATAAAACCAACTATAGTTGCATTTTGTACCAAAAATTCATCTTTGATTTTCAAACTTAATTTGTGTGAAATTTAAAAAGTGAAAATCGCTCTCATACGCCTATTATTATTCTGAGATAAAAAAAAGCCCAAGGAGGAGTACAATCTTTGGGCTTAGTAAACTGAATATTTACATTAAAATAATATACCTAATTGATATAAAATAGAAAGCACTAATTTATTTTTTTAATATTATTTTAAAAATATTTTTATAATCAACAATATAATTAGATTAAGAAGTATAATTTTCTAAGATTTAACTTTGTCTATCTCGTATCAACTGCGTTGATGCAATATTTTCGTAAATTGTTTGCTGCAATTGATCTCTGAATTCAATCAAATCTTGTTCTGTTTTGATATTTGAGATTGATTGTCGTGGTAAAAATTTGAAATAGAATGGGACTCTTTTAGGAATAATATTTTTGGGTATTGAAGGCAAGACATCACCTTGACGGAGTATTTTTCCAATTTTAGGTACAGCTAAAAGCTTTTTAAACCACTTTTTTTCAAGCAAATAATTGGCATCAAGTGCCAAATCGAATACTTCATCACCACCTACAGCTACAAAAGGTACAATGTCGTAGTCAAATTCTTGAGCTAACTTTAAGAATCCATAGCGCTCTTTCCATATGAGTTGATATTCTTCCCCTTTGCGCTTTACTACCTCACGCCCACCACCTGGAAACACTAGGATAGAGTATCCTTGTTGCATTGCATCTCTGGCGTATTCTCTTAGACCCTCAATTGCACCCATTTTATGAACCATATCTTTCCAATACGGTATTTTGAAATGAATGTGATCACCTAAACTCACAATTTTAATTTTGTGCTCTGTATATAGATAATCAATCAATATTGGCGTATCAAATACACCATAAATTGTATGATTACCCACATACATGGCAGGTCGATCAGCATTGAGATGTTCAACACCAAGAAAGGTCGGTTTAAAATAAAAACGTTGCAACAAACTACCATATCGGATCATTTTAGAATGGTGTTGGATTTGCAATGCTTTATTTTCCATTGAACATCTCTTTATATAATTAAGCTACTCGCTTCTGAACCAGTATTGAACCAACAGAATAACCCGCGCCAAATGAACATAATACACCGTATTCACCATCATTCACTTGATCTGCAGTTCGGTGTAACGCAATCATGACCCCAGCTGAAGAAGTGTTTGCAAACTCGTCTAAAATGATTGGAACTAAGTCTGGATCTGCTTCAGCAGCAGCTTTACCCACAACCAGCTTTAAAATTAACTCGTTCATGCTGGCATTGGCTTGATGTAACCAGAAACGTTTAACATTCGTCGGTTCGATTTGGTTTTTCTCAAGTTGCTTTGTAATCATTTTCGCAACCAATGGGCATACTTCTTTAAACACTTTACGGCCATCTTGACGGAAGCGTTTATCATCCGCATTGGTTGTTTCACTTGGATTCAAGAAACCAAAATTATTACGAATGTTATTAGAGAATTGCGTAAACAATTGCGTATCTAAAATTTCGAATCCAGTTTTAGAATCTGTATCTTCGATAATTGAAGCTGTCGCCACATCACCAAAAATGAAATGACAATCACGTGAACGATAATCTGTATGACCTGATGTGATTTCCACATTGACCAAGAGCACACGACGAGCACCAGACTTGATCGCATCATAAGCTTGTTTTAAGCCAAATGTTGCAGCAGAACAAGCAACATTCATGTCATAAGCATAACCTTGAATTCCTAATGCAGTTTGAATTTCAATAGCAACCGCAGGATATGCACGTTGCATATTTGAACAAGCCAATATTACAACATCAATGTCTTCAGCAGTTACACCGGCATTTTCCATTGCTTGTTTTGAAGCGATCACACCCCACTCAGCTTGAAGTGAAATTTCATCATCTGATCGTTCTGCTAAGTTTGGACGTAAACGATTAGGATCTAATACGCCTTCCTTCTCTACAACATAACGTGCTTTAACACCTGAAGCCTTCTCAATAAATTCTGCACTTGAACCACGGCGTGCTTCGATTTCACCCGCAGCAATTTTTTCAGCATTCTCTTGGTTAAACTTTTCTACATAAGCATTTAAACTTTCAACCAACTCTTCATTGGTAATGACATGTTCAGGATGGAATAAGCCAGTGCCTGTAATACGAATGCCCATGCAAAACTCCTTTTTTGAGTAACTCAATATTTCAAATTAGAGCTATATTAACTGATTCCGAGACGTTCCCATACTTTTTGAATACGGTTTGGCGAAATTGGCATCTTGGTTTTCATCGGTTGAGAGAATAATGAGATTCTCAGTTCTTCAACCATAAAATATAACTCTTTCAATTTCTGATCATTTTTATATTTAAATAATTTATCCATCCAAGGATCGACTTGAGCAATCGCATCATCATCTCGTTTGAGATTATGAGGCAAACGATCAATCCTGATCAATAAAGCTTTAAGATAGCGTGGAAATTCAATCCACACGTCTACAGATTTACTATAAGCAAAATCCGCTAGACTCATTAGATCAAGTTGATCTTCAATATCATCAATATTTTTACCAAATACATTGGCATCAATCATCATCAACTCGCGTCGAATTTGTTGCCATTGTACATAAATGTCATTAAAGGCAGCCAAGACCTTTTGACCATGCGTCAGGAAAGACTGCTTGACAGCCTGCAGAATTGTTTGGAAATCTTGCGCATCTACAGGCTCTTTCTCTAAAGCCATTTGCAATGTTGCGTAAACTAACATTTGTTCTAACTGAGCTTTATCACCCAAAGGGGAATAGGCTAATGCGAGTGGTTTAGAAATTTGTTTTTTAAGCTGTCGAATCAAATCACCTAGCTGCATATGAATCAGGCGAATAATACCAGCACGATGATGGCGTATTGCTTCGTGCTGATCATTAAACGTTTGAATGACAACACCTGACTCATCCTTTTGCTCAAGCTTAGAAAATTCCTTGCTTGATACAAGTGCTTGATATTGTTTGACGACGACACCTGTGACTTTTTGCGATGCTTCAAACACAAAATGCTCAGGGAAAGTTTGATACTCACCTTTTAACTGCTTGACTGGACTATGCGTTTCAGTACGACAGCGTGCTTTTAATTCTGATAAATCGCGACCTTGCTCAATCACTCGTCCTTTTTCATCGATGACTTTAATGAGCGGTAAAAGATATTGTTCAATTCGATCTACATTAAAATCTTTTTCAGTGATCTGTTCGCCTCTCAATTGAAAAGCTAAAAAACTAAAAATATGCTTTTGTAAATCTTGCGCATCTATTTTGGACATCAGTTTACGCGCTGTATCTGGTATAGGTACCAAGCCACGACGCTTATCTTTTGGAAGAGCTTTTAATAGTGCTTCAATCAAATCAAGACGCCAACCTGGAATGCCCCATGACCATAAGTTTTCATCTATTTGTGGCAGGGCCTGTAGTGGAATCTTGACCGTCGCACCATCTTCATCATGACTTGGGTCAAATCGATAACTTGCCGCTAAACGAAGGTCCCCATTACGTAAGTAATCAGGGAACTGTTGGGTGGTTGGACGATCGTTAAGCCACAAAGCATCGTCATCGATGAACAAATAACGTGGATTTTGAGGCTCAACTGTTGCACGCCAATCTTCAAAACTACGCCGACTCGCTACATCTTCAGGCACTTTTGCTGCATAAAACTGATAAATCGTCTCTTCGTCTACCACCAAATCACGACGTCGCAATTTGTCTTCAACTCGCTCAACTTCTTCTAGTTTAAGCAAGTTATGTTTTAAAAATGGTGGTGTAATCCCCAGATGACCCGTCGTTAAAGCATCGCGAAGGAAAATTTCATGCGCCGCAGTTTGATCGACCTTTTCATAATTGATTTGACGCTTAGGTTCAATAATCAAACCAAACAGTGAAATTTGATCATATGCGTTAACTACACCTGCTTTTTTCGACCAATGCGGTTCAAAGTAATGATGTTTCACTAAATCACGTGCAGCTAGCAAAATCCACTCAGGCTCAATTTTTGCCAGTGTTCGTAAATACACCTGAGAGGTTTCTACCATCTCAAATGCCATGACCCATGGTGTATTGGTTTTGTGTAAGGTTGATGCAGGAAATATACGTGCCTTTTGTTGACGCACTGCCATGAATACATTGCGTTCATCTGTTTTATTTGCAATGAATGACAATAGTCCCGTGAGTAAAGCTCTGTGAAGATTTTCGTAACTGGTTTTCTTTTCATTAAAAGAAAGCTTCAAGCCTTGAGCAAGATCAACCAGTTGCTCATGTGTTTTTTTCCATTCTCTCAAGCGTAACCAACTCAAGAAATGATTACGTGCAAATGTGCGACGCTTATTTTCACTCATCTCCCGATTTGCAACCAACGCATCCCATAATTTGAGATAGAACAAAAAGTCAGAATCGGCTTCACGAAATAAGGCGTGCTTCTGATCCGCTTGCATTTGTTTATCAGCAGGACGCTCTCTTGGATCCTGAACAGCTAACGCAGCCACGATAATCAATACTTCATTGAGCGCCCCAAAATGAGCTCCCCCCAAAATCATACGTGCGAGTCTTGGATCAATTGGCATTTTTGCCATTTGTTGACCAATTTTGGTGAGAGAATCGCCTTTGCCTTGAAGTCCACCTTTATCTAAAGATGAGGCTGTTTTAGCCGCAAGAGAAGGATTTCTCTTTTCAGTCATCGCCCCGAGTTCAATCAGCAGTTTACGACCATCATTGACGAGACGATGATCAGGCGGTTCAATAAAGTCAAAATCTTCGAGTGTTCCAAGACCTAAACTCTGCATCTGCAAAATAACAGATGCCAAATTAGTACGTTTGATTTCAGGTTCAGTAAATTCGGGACGACTTAAAAAGTCTTCTTCTGAATACAGTCGAATACACACACCCGGTGCAATACGACCACAACGACCTTTACGCTGATTGGCTGCTGCTTGAGAAATCGCTTCAATCGGTAAACGCTGAACACGCGAACGGTAGTTATAACGAGAGATACGTGCAAAACCACTATCAATGACGTAACGTATGTTTGGAACGGTCAATGCAGTTTCCGCAACGTTGGTGGCAATAATGATACGCCGTCCACCACCTGCAGGATTAAAAATCTTTTGTTGTTCAGATAACGCTAGTCTCGCATACAAAGGTAGAACTTCTGTATGACGAGGTCCATGTTTGATTAAAGTTTCCTGTAGCTCACGAATCTCTTGTTCCGTACTGGCAAAAATCAAAATATCTGCGTGTTCAGGATGACCTTTTTCCTGTGCATCTTTGAAACATTCTTCAACAGCTGATACTACTGCGCGCGGTAGGTTTTCTTCAAAGTCATCAAACTCATCATCATCACTCCCTACAATACTCATTTCAGAGATCGGACGATAACGCACTTCTACAGGAAAACTACGACCTTCAACCTCAAAGATCGGTGCGTTATTGAAGTAACTTGAAAAACGATTAACGTCTAAAGTTGCAGATGTGATGATGACTTTAAGATCTTTACGACGTGGCAAGAGCTGTTTCAAATAGCCCATGATGAAGTCAATATTGAGCGAGCGCTCATGTGCTTCATCAATAATAATGGTGTCATATTTGGTTAAGAAACGATCATGAGCCAATTCAGCCAGCAAAATACCATCTGTCATTAAACGAACGATAGAGTCCTGTGAACCCTGTTCGTTAAACCTTACTTTAAATGAAATAGACTCACCGAGTTTTTCACCCACCTCTTCTGCAATACGTTGCGATACACTGCGCGCAGCTAATCGTCGTGGCTGGGTATGACCAATTAACCCTGTTAAACCACGCCCCGCAAGCATGGCTATCTGAGGAAGCTGAGTTGTTTTACCTGAACCTGTTTCACCCGCAACGATAATGACCTGATGTTTTTGAATGGCCTCAATCAATTTGTCTGCATATTGGGTAACAGGTAAATCTTGATTAAGTTTGATATTAGGAATGCGTTGAATACGCTGTTGTACTTTTAAATTTGATTTTTCAAAAAGTTCTTGATATTGCTTTTCATTGGCATCTTTTCCTTTGCGTAGTCGATTTAAACGATGAAGATCTCGTGCCATCACCATTTGTTCTACATTTAACCCTATCGTCGCCAAGTTTTAGCCCTATACCAATTACGAAACGCTTTATTCTACTCATTTTCAAAGATTATCCCAAATCTGAATCGGACTATTTTTTTAGATTAAATGAGAATATAAAGCTTAAAATGATCTTAAGTTGAAATAGAAACATGTCAGCCGCGTTATGTGACAATTCATACAATTTTTGAAATTTTCATGTAGCTTTTTATATTTTTGAAAAACTAAATCCAAAATAATGATGGTTTTTTTAATATTTACCCTTGAATTTTCACTTCAGTGTCTTCATGTTGGTAGGCATGTGAAATTTTCTCATCCTGTCACGAATACATCATTTTGATGTGTTACAAGGAAGACAGATGACAAACTTAAATGGCAATCAATTTACATAATTCGGTTTTTCCGATTTTTGTAATGTAAAAATACCATTTCAGCACAGAACGAAAGTTCGATACTCTAATTGAAAATTAAAGACTAACCTCAATCATGGAGACAATGATGAGCTTAATTAATACTGAAGTTAAACCATTCGCAGCTACAGCTTACCACAACGGTCAATTTGTAGACGTGACTGAAGCTGATCTTAAAGGCAAATGGTCTGTAGTATTTTTCTACCCTGCTGACTTCACTTTCGTTTGCCCAACTGAACTTGGTGACCTTGCTGACAACTACGCTGAATTCCAAAAATTAGGCGTGGAAATCTACGGTGTTTCTACTGACACTCACTTCACTCACAAAGCTTGGCACGACACTTCTGACGTAATTGGTAAAATCCAATACCCATTAATCGGCGATCCAACTTGGACTCTTTCTAAAAACTTCGAAGTTCTAATCGAATCTGCTGGTCTTGCTGACCGTGGTACTTTCGTAATCGACCCAGAAGGTAAAATCCAAATCGTTGAAATTAACGCTGGTGGTATCGGTCGTGATGCTCAAGAACTTCTTCGTAAAGTTAAAGCAGCTCAATACGTTCACGCTCACCCAGGCGAAGTTTGCCCTGCTAAATGGAAAGAAGGCGATGCAACTCTTGCTCCTTCAATCGATCTAGTTGGTAAAATCTAATTCATTAGATAGCACTAAAAAAACCACGCTTTGCGTGGTTTTTTTGTGTTCAATCCATCAAATTCTCAATCACCATCAATTCCGCGTAATCATCAATAATCCACACCCAATATTCAGCGTCATCGTGCAAAAATCAGGATCAGCCTTAACATCCTTTAAAAAACTTTGTATTTCAGCAGCATGGGAAATCACTTTATCTACAAGTATTACGCCATGTTCAGGATGTAGTACCTTTTTTAAATATTGCCAATAATCAGGATATGCATGTCGATTCGCATCTAAGATAATTAAGTCATACACATCGCCTTCATTAATTAATAAATCAATTGCATCACTGCTGATAAAATCAATAAGGTGATCTAAACTAAACTGTTTGGCGTACTGAGTCGCAAGTGCTGTTCTTTTTGAGTTTATATCAACCGTCGTCACTCGACCCTGATGATCCGAAACCGACTCCGCCATCCATAATGTTAAATATCCTGTCGAAGTTCCTATTTCAAGAATTCGTTTAGAGGTCTGGATCTTAATAAGCATCGAAATATAATGGGCAGATTCTGGTTTTATATTTCGATATCTCAGATCGCGATCAGTTTGATATGCATCATGTTGAATTAACTGCTGATATAAACTTTGCATTTGACTTAGAAATTCAGCATTCATGACATATTCTCATTGAATCGATTTCTATAAACTAATCAAAGATAAAGTCTTTACTATGACAATCATCATAATTTTTGAATCAATTTAAAACGTTCAATTTCACGATCATCATCCTCTAGATAAATGCTTTCTGTAAACATCGCTAATGGCCTTACCCATATTGAATAATCTCCATAAAGGCATTGATAGACCACAAGCTTTTCTTGAGTTTCACTATGCGTCGCTACATGAAGGACTTGATAAAGTTGTCCTTTATAGTGTTTATAAATGCCTCTCTCTAAGGTCATAATTGGTCCTCGCTCATATCTATTAAAATAATTTTAATGTAAATATCTGAATTCGAATTGCTTTTATACTTGAAAATTCAAGTTTTAACTCAATACTTTCATACATCTACACCAAAGACTTTGATTAAATTCATTTTTCCGATTGAATTTATAAAAACAAACTGTTTTATCTATTCAATCAATTGTCTTAGTATACCTGTATCGAATGAATTATTACTCCTTTGGAGACGTTAGCAATGTTAGATCAAAATACTTCAGCTCAATTAAAAACGCTTTTAGAACGCCTTGAAGGTCCAATCGAATTGGTTGCGACTTTAAATGATTCAGACAAATCTGCAAAAATCAAAGAACTTGTGGAAGAAGTGGCTGAACTTTCTCCATTCGTCACAGCTCGTTTTGATGGTCAAAATAAACGTGCGCCGAGCTTTGGTATTGCAAAAGCAGGTGAAGAACCGCGTGTCTTCTTCGCAGGTTTACCAATGGGTCATGAGTTCACTTCTTTGATTTTGGCATTGCTACAAACTTCTGGTTATGCACCAAAAGTATCTGATGAAGTATTAGCATCCATCAAAGCTTTAGAAATCAAATCTGACTTTGACGTATTCGTATCTTTAAGCTGTCATAACTGTCCAGATGTGGTTCAAGCACTTAACTTGATCGCAATCTACAACCCTGGCACAACTGCAACCATGATTGATGGTGCATTCTTCCAAGACGAAGTTGAAGAACGCAAAATCATGGCTGTCCCAATGGTGTTCCAAGACAACGAACATATTGGTCAAGGTCGTATGACATTGGAAGAAATTGTTGCGAAGCTCGATACTAACTCTGCAGCGAAAGATGCTGAAAAACTCAATGCCAAAGATGCATTTGACGTGCTTGTGATCGGTGGTGGTCCTGCAGGTAACACATCTGCAATCTATGCGGCTCGTAAAGGTATCCGTACGGGGATCGTTGCTGAGCGCATGGGTGGTCAAGTCATGGACACCATGGATATTGAAAACTTTACATCAGTGCAAAAGACGCAAGGTCCTAAGTTTGCGGCTGAAATGGAAGCACATGTTCGTGAATACGGTGTCGACATCATGAACTTACAACGTGTGTCTGACATCAAAGGTGCGGATGAAACTGCCAACGGTTTAGTTGAAGTGACTTTAGAGAATGGTGCAAAACTTGAATCGAAAACGGTCATCCTGTCTACAGGTGCACGTTGGAGAGAAATGAATGTACCAGGTGAGCAAGAATACAAAACACGTGGTGTTGCGTACTGCCCACATTGTGATGGTCCATTATTCAAAGGCAAACGTGTGGCTGTGATCGGTGGTGGTAACTCTGGTGTTGAAGCGGCAATTGACCTTGCGGGTATTGTTGAGCATGTCACTTTAGTTGAGTTTGATACTAAGCTGCGTGCTGACCAAGTACTTCAAGATAAATTGAACAGCTTACCTAACACGACTGTCATCAAAAATGCGTTGTCTACAGAAGTTGTGGGTGATGGCAAACAAGTCACTGCACTGAAATACAAAGACCGTGCGACGGATGAAGAACACACTGTCGAATTGGCGGGGATCTTCGTACAAATCGGTTTGTTACCCAACACGGATTTCTTAAAAGAAACCCAAGTTGAATTAACCAACCGTGGTGAGATTGTGATTAACGATCGCAACGAAACCAATGTAAAAGGTGTATTCGCTGCGGGTGACTGTACAACAGTACCTTATAAACAAATCATCATTGCCACTGGTGAAGGCGCGAAAGCATCACTGTCAGCGTTTGATTACATCATTCGTTCTGGACAGTAATTTCAGCCTTAATATACCGCATTAAAGTGTAGCCCTGAGAAAACTCTTTCTCGGGGCGTTTTTATAAGCCAATATTATCTTTACAATTTTTGAATAAAACTTTATTTAAAATCTGCTTATATTGTTCTCATCCATGCTACTTGGATAATCATTGAATTAAAAAAGGAAGATAAAATGAATAAGATTCTTGTTGCTTTAGGTCTTGCTGCTACAGTTGCTTTGGTTGGGTGTAATAAGGATAAAGCTCCTGAAACTGGCGCGACAACTGGTGAACATTTAGAAAATGCTGCTGAACAAGCAGGTGCAGATATTCAAAATGCGACTGAAGATGCAGCTCAATCAACTGCAACTGCAGTCGACAATGCTGCTGATGCGACAGCACAAGCTGCAGATAATGCTGCTGCACATGCTGAAAACGCTGCGCACAACGCTTCAGAAGCGGCTAAAGAAGCAACTGCTAATGCTGCGGCAGCTGTAGAAGAAGGTGCAGCGAATGTAAAAGAAAAAGCTCAACAATAATTTGATTTTTACCAATTAAAGCCTCTTTAGAGGCTTTAATTTTTTCTCTAACAGAGCAATTATACAGCCCCAAAATACGAATCAAGCCTATACTGTATGAATAACAACTCATTTTTGAATAACATTTTCAGATAATAAGACAAAATCCTATGAGCTATTCGCACCATACAGAACCACATTATATACATCGCACAGGTTGGTTAAGAGCTGCTGTTCTTGGTGCCAACGACGGTATAATTTCAGTCACTAGTTTAATCATGGGGATGGCAGCAAGTGGCGCGAATCAACATACCCTTTTAATCACTTGTATTGCTGGTTTGATTGCAGGCGCAACGTCCATGGCAGCTGGTGAATATATTTCAGTAAAATCTCAGTCTGATATCGAAGAAGCTGATCTAAAGTTTGAAGCAAGTGAGTTAGCACGCAATCCACAAATCGAACTGAAAGAATTAACGCATATTTATATACAAAGAGGACTATCACCCGAACTTGCTCATCAAGTTGCTATACAACTGAGCGAGCATGATGCGTTAGCTGCACATGCACGTGATGAAATTGGTATCCATGAAAATACAACAGCTCAACCTTTTCAAGCCGCTTGGTCTTCTGCCACCGCCTTTTCAATAGGTGCAGCTTGTCCGATGATTGCTATACTGATTAGTCCTCCTGCATATTTAGAATACAGTGTTGCCTTTTTTTGCATTTTAGCGTTATTTATTCTAGGGGCTTTATCTGGATATTTTGCTGGAACGTCTAAAGTAAAATCTGCATTGCGAATTACGCTTTGGGGAATCGCAGCGATGGCATTTTCAAGTTGGATTGGCTCACTGTTTAATGTACATGTCGGCTAACATATAAGAATTACAAATATATAAAATCAATATTACTCAGCAGCATTTAATGCATAAATGCAGTGTAGGACTATCAACCCACAATCAATCAATTAAAATACTGATGTGTTTTATCAGCTTTTCTTATCTTCATGTCCATTATTGCAGCTCAATCTGACCGATCACACTCATCGGTCTGGATCGCTATTGTTTTATTGATTGTAGGCACCCTTGGTGCTTATCAAATTGTGGGAATTAATCAAGCCCTGTTATTTCTTATTGGTGGTGCGCTTGGTATGACGCTCTACCATGCATCATTTGGTTTTACATCGAGCTGGCGCGTTTTTATTAAAGAACGCAAAGGTCGTGGTTTACGTGCACAAATGATTATGCTCGCACTGGCAGTGCTGCTCTTCTTCCCAGCTTTAGGTGCAGGTGAATTATTTGGTCAACCCGTTAAAGGCAACGTCAATCCCGTATCGATGTCCGTGATGATTGGTGCATTTATTTTCGGAATTGGCATGCAACTGGGTGGTGGTTGCGCATCTGGGACACTCTATACAGTCGGTGGTGGTAGCTCACGTATGCTGATCACTCTATTCTTTTTCTGTTTAGGCTCACTGATCGCTACTTCACATATTGAATGGTGGTTTGCACTGCCACACTTAGCCCCTATTTCAGTAGTACAAAGCTTTGGTGTTATTCCAGCGCTAATACTCAATTTCGTGCTATTTGGTTTGATCGCATTAGCAACAGTCTACTTCGAGAAAAAACGCCACGGTCAGCTTGAACAAGAACCTGTTGCAGCACATCAAGGCTGGAAACGTTTCTTAAAGGGACCATGGCCTTTAATTTGGGGTGGTATTATTCTCACCCTGCTTAATTTCACCACGCTTGCATTGGCTGGTCGCCCATGGGGTGTCACATCTGCACTCGCAGTATGGGCAGCGAAAGGTGCAACATTAGTCGGAATTGATGTAACAGCTTGGGACTATTGGCAACAACCTGGAAATGCTAAAGCTTTAGCAAATTCGTTGTGGTTTGATATCACCTCTATGATGAATTTTGGCATCATGCTCGGCGCTTTACTTGCAGCAGGTCTCGCTGGAAAATTTGCACCGAGTCTCAATATCCCTAAACGCTCAATTCTAGCAGCTGTCATTGGGGGGATCATGTTGGGTTATGGCGCTCGATTAGCATACGGTTGTAACATCGGTGCTTATTTCAGCGGCATTGCATCAGGCAGTCTACATGGGTGGTTATGGCTGATTTTCGCTTTTATTGGTAATGGTATAGGTGTGAAACTTCGTCCACTATTTTTCCCGAATGAAAAGCCTCAGCCTGAAAAAATTACAGGTTGCTAATCAGCAAATATCGATATTTGAGAACGCCTAATTTCAATTGGGCGTTTTTATCTTTCTATAGTGCAATTACAACCACTTAATAGAAAAAGAAAAAGAAAAAGAAAGGAGTATTAAATTTCAGCCGATTGAAATCAGCTAAGTCACCAAAGTTTGTTCTTATAATAAGTCTTAATGTGCTTACTTTGAGTTTGTTAAATGCTGCATCATCTATATAAAAACCCATCCGAAGATGGGCTTAAGATTTAGATATTAAAAGTGAAGTCAAGCCTCTACTTTCTTTTTCAAAGTTGCATCTAATTGTTCTTTATCTAATGCATTATCCCAACGTGCTACAACGATTGCTGCACAAGCATTGCCAACAAGGTTAGTTAATGCGCGGCATTCAGACATAAAACGATCGATACCTAAAATAAGTGCCATCCCTGCAACAGGTAATGCTGGAACAACGGATAATGTAGCTGCCAGAGTAATAAAGCCCGCCCCCGTTACACCTGCAGCCCCTTTTGAACTAATCATCGCAACCAACAAAATTGTGATCTGTTCCCAAATGGTCAAATCGATATTACAGGCTTGAGCAATAAAAAGAGCAGCCATCGTCATATAGATATTTGTACCATCTAAATTAAATGAATATCCAGTTGGAATGACCAAACCAACGACCGACTTTTCACAACCCGCTTTTTCCATTTTATTCATCAGCGTTGGCAGTGCAGCTTCAGAAGAGCTCGTGCCTAATACTAACCATAATTCATCTTTGATATAGCGGATGAGATCAATGATAGAAAATCCATTGTATCGTGCAACTGCTCCCAGAATAAGCAGAACAAATAAAAGTGAAGTAATATAGAACGTTACGATTAATAATAGTAAATTTCCAATACTCGAAATACCGAAAGCACCAATCGTATACGCCATCGCACCAAATGCACCAATTGGAGCTAGTTTCATCAACATACCGACAAGGTAAAATACCGGAGCGGTCAGTGTCGTTAAGAAGTCTGTAACTGGTTTCCCTTTTTCACCCACCGCTGCAAGCGCTAAACCAAATAGAACAGCAACAAATAAAACCTGAAGAATATCACCACCCGCCAAAGGACTGATTAAAGTCTTTGGTATGATATTCATGAAGAAGTCAACAATAGAGGCATCCTGAGCTTTTTCAACATAAGTTGAAACTTTGTCACCTTCTAAAGCAGCAGGATCGATATTAAGACCTTTACCCGGCTGAATAAGATTAGCAACAATCATGCCCACAATCAGCGCAAGCGTAGAGAAAGTTAAAAAGTAAGCCATTGCTTTACCCGTCACTCGCCCCACTGCGCCCATATTCGTCATACCAGCAATACCCGTGACCACAGTCAAGAAAATAACGGGTGCAATGATCATTTTGACGATTTTAATAAAAGCATCGCCAAGAGGTTTTAAACTTGCCCCCAACTCCGGCATAAAATGTCCAAGTGTGACACCCGCAATAATTGCAAAGATGACTTGAACATATAAAATTTGATAAAACTTTTGCTTCTTAGGTGGTTGAGATTGCTCATCAACGTGAATATCCATGGAAGACCCTTCTAATTCAAAAAAGTGAATCCATTGTTAAATGCAATAAATTTCACACTCAAAAATGAATTGCGCGTTAAATAATTTCAAAGGTCGAAATTCTAGTGACATTCACTTTTTGAATGAAAAAGTCGGGCTTAACTATTAGTCTAAGAAAAAAAGATTTATAGAGTCCAATTGGGCTGAGATGACTAAATATGAATCGTCATAAAAATTAACTCATATAAAATTAAGTTTTGATATTTTTAGAAAAAAAATGAAAATTAAAAATTCATAAGTTAATTTTGAATATTAAAAATACAAATAATTTTATTTTATGACCCAATATATACCTATAAAGTATAATTAAATTTCAATGCAATCTAAGAACAATATATATAAATATATAATTCAATAACTTATGTAAATAACCCCTAAAGAAATATAATAAAAAAATATTAATAATTTTAGTAGTATAAATTTAAAACACTCTTACAAAATTGTTTTTATTATATTTTATCAAATAAATTCAATAACTTATTTTTAAAAAATCATACTAAACCTGCTTTTCATTCATATATCTCCAATACCTTTTAGGTACGTATTGAACATGCAACTTAGGATTATCACGTGCCACTATATTTACACTCTTAAAATAATCCTTCCAAAGTTGATCATATAGCTCTTCTTGATCATCGAGTTCAATCATGAATGATTGACTAGAACCTATATGGATATTTTGATCAATTTCGGCTGCATTCAAATTAACTTGATGGACTTGCTTCAAATCATAGTAAATTCCGTAGCGTCGCTTTTCATCATAAATTAACCAACGCTGGTCTTGATAACGTGCTTTGAAATGCTTAGAGATTAAAGGCAGAACATTAAAATCTGGTCTTACTAATGATAAAAACAAACCATCCCTACACTTTTTAAAGCGAACAAATGCCTCCATTCGGTGCTTTTCACGACCAACTTGTTTAGCCCATTGTGCAAGCGCTAAAACATCACGATGACCGAAATTTTTTTCAACGGCATATTGGTGCTTAAAGATATAAATGGAATAATCAAATAGATGTTGGTATGCCACTTCCTGCTCAGACAAAAAAGTAAAATACCAATTACGTAAACTTGAAGCAGAAATTTTAGATTTTAAACCTTGCCAGACTCGTTCAGCTTGCTTTTCTTCACTGTAAACTCGGACTGACTCATCAAACAAATTCTGGTGAGCGTTTCCTTCAGTTTGAACTTTTACGTCGAACTCTTTGAATTGAAAAGCTCTAAAAACACAGCACAGCAACCCAGTCATGGTACCATCAAAAACATACACAGCCATTTAAAACCCAAATCCTAGTTGAGGTGACAGTTGTTTCACATATTTTGATTGCCCACTTTGTAAAATCTGCTGGCGGATCTGATGAGCGTGCTGTTCTCTTTTAAACTTAGGTGTATCAGCACATCGAATAAAATGTTGAGCACGATTATAAGCAACGCCTAAGCGCTTTAACTGATCGATATGAATTTTTCCAAAACGGCGAGCCTGTACAATTTTCTTAGCAGATCTCACACCAATGCCAGGAACACGCAAAATCATTTTATATTCAGCAGTATTAATATCCACTGGAAACTGCTCTGGATGTCTTAAAGCCCAACTTAATTTAGGATCAACCTCTAAATCTAAATTGGGATGTGCTTCATCCACAATTTCGTTGGCTTCAAATCCATAAAAACGCATTAACCAATCTGATTGATATAAGCGATTTTCTCGCAATAACGGCGGTGCAGAACCTACAGCAGGTAAAGCAGACTCTTCTGGATTGATAGGTATATATCCTGAGTAATACACCCTTTTTAATTTAAAATCTTTATAGTGCTTGTCAGCCATCAAGATTACATCACGATCTGTTTCGTGATGCGCACCGACCACCATTTGAGTTGTCTGACCTGCAGGCACAAATTTAGGAACCGACTTGATTAGTTTTCTCTCATCTTTCAATTCAATCAAACGGTCTCTCACAATACCTAAATCTTTCTGCACTTCTGCATGCGACTTTTCAGGTGCAAATTTCACCAAGCCTTCTTCTGTCGGCATTTCTAAGTTAATGCTCATCCGATCGACATACAGTCCAGCCTCATGAATAATTTCTTGCGAAGCACCCGGAATAGTTTTGAGATGAATGTACCCATTAAAATTTTCTTCCAGTCTTAATTTTTTTACGACTTGAAGCATTCTCTCCATGGTGTAATCCGCGGATTTAAAAATTCCTGAACTTAAAAATAACCCTTCTATATAGTTTCGACGATAAAAATTAATGGTCAGATCTACCACTTCTTGGACGGTAAATGCTGCTCGCTTTACGTCATTTGAACGGCGAGAGACACAATACGCACAATCATAAATACAGACATTTGAGAATAAAATTTTTAATAATGAAACACAGCGACCATCTTCGGTATAACTATGGCAAATTCCGGAACCTGTATTACCAAGACCTTTATCTTTGTTCTTGCGGTTACTACCACTTGAGGAACAAGACACATCATATTTGGCAGCATCAGCTAAAATCTGTAATTTTTCACGGATACGATCAGACATATATGTATGGGGAAGCAATGAGATTTCGAATATTATAATTGTTTATTTATTCTACCAAATGTCAGTGATCACTCATGCGACACAGTTTGACGCTTTGCATTTTCGCACTAAATAATGAATATAATTTGATTCTCTGACCATGATTGTGCAAAGTGAAATTGAATCATGGAGCTTGATTATGTCTTTACTCGAACAATTATCCATTCAGCACCCCATTTTTTTAGCGCCAATGGCTGGGGTATCCACACCAGAACTGGCAGCTGAAGTATCCAATCAAGGTGGATTGGGGTCTCTTGGTTTAGGTGCTGCCAGTATCCAAAATGCTCGACAACAAATAGTTGCAACTCAAAAATTAACAGATTTACCCTTTCAGGTGAATTTCTTTTGCCACAAACCAACTGAACTTGATTCTGAACGGAATCTAAATTGGATAAATTATCTAAAACCCCACTTTGATAACTTTAATACTGAACCACCCAAAGAATTAAAATGTATTTACCCCAGTTTTTTAGATACTGATGATTTTTTAGATTTAGTCTTGGAAACTCGACCTAAGGCGGTGAGTTTTCACTTTGGGATACCTCATGCACATCAAATAGCTGCCCTCAAAGAGGTTGGTATTATTACGATGGTATCAGCAACGAACTTAGCGGAAGCTAGAGCAATTGAAGACGCTGGGATTGATATCATCATTGCACAAGGTATTGAAGCGGGAGGACACCGTGGTATTTTTAATGAGCATTTTGACAGTGCAATCAAAACAGCAGATTTAATAAAATTACTTGTTCCTACCTGCAAGATACCTGTCGTAGCAGCTGGTGGAATCATGAATGGATTTCAAGCTAAATATATGATGAATCTCGGAGCTTCAGCCGTACAACTCGGTACTGCATTTGTACAATGCAAGAGTTCAGCTGCTAATGCTGCTTATCGTAATGCATTATTAAGCAAGCCTTTAACTCAAATCACTTCAAGCATCTCTGGGCGACCAGCGAGAGGGATAATCAACAGTTGGTCAACTCTCGTAGATTTACCTCAGCGTGAGTTAGTTGCTCCCTACCCTTATGCATATGATTTAGGTAAACAACTTAATGCAACAGCATTAACCAATAATGATGAAAGCTTCGGTGCATTCTGGGCAGGAAGTAATGTAAATCAAATCAGAGCTTTAGAAGCGCCTGATTTAATCAATCAAATCATATTAGAAATTGATCAATATGATGCTTAAATAATCGATAAAACCCATATCGAGCTGTAGTTTTTTAATTTACAATGGATTGTTAAATTATGTAGCGAAAAGTATGGGTTTTGTATTATTAGCACTTGTGGCGATTGGATTCGGAATAGACACCTATTCACATGCTCAAGATAATGATCAGTCCACTCAACATAATATTGAGCAGCTAGATACTCAGAATTTAAATCAAGATCAATTACATTCTTCTGAAGAGAAAAAATCGGATTCTGAAATAAATTTACAACCTCTTGAATCTCAACAGTAGAATGTATGAATAACTTATCTGAGTTGAGTGCTGACATATAGAAACTCAACCTGATTTTAATAAATCCACAGATTCCACTTGAACATCACTCATAATTTGCCCTTCTGACAAAAGTAAATCGAAATAATTGGCTACGACCTTGGCTTGTTCCGCTGTACTTTCTACTTTGTACATATTCTGACGAAATTCATTACTTGAGTGGAGACCTTTGGTGTACCACGCGATATGTTTACGTGCAATACGACAGCCTGAATACTCACCGTAAAATTCATATAGCTCATTCAAATGACCCAATAGAACTTCTTTCACTTCAGCAATCGATGGGGCTGCAAGTGGCTGTCCCGTTTTTAAATAATGAGCAATTTCTCTAAAAATCCATGGACGACCTTGTGCTGCTCGACCAATCATCACGGCATCAGCACCAGTATGATCTAATACATACTTGGCTTTTTCTGGGCTATCAATATCTCCATTTGCAATGACTGGAATAGAGATATTTTGCTTCACTTCTTTAATTAGATCATAACGTGCAGTATTTAAATACATATCTTCCCGTGTACGACCATGCAATGCTAGAGCTGCAATACCCGCTTGTTCTGCGCGCTTCGACACACGCATAATATTTTCATGTCCGTTTAAAAATCCTAAGCGCGTTTTAAGTGTTACAGGGACATCTACTGCCTCGACCACCGCATCTAAAATTCTGGCTACCAAGTCTTCATCCTGTAGTAGTGCAGAACCTGCTAATTTATTGCACACCTTTTTCGCTGGACAGCCCATATTGATGTCAACGATTTGAGCACCATTTGACACTTGATATCGTGCAGCTTCAGCTAAATCCCGTGGGTCTGATCCTGCTATTTGTGCTGAAATTGGAGCAATTTCACCATCAAAGTTGGCTCGGTAGAGACTTTTCTTGCTCATACGCAGCGTTTTGTCAGAAGTCATCATTTCACTAACTGCATGTCCTGCACCAAAATATTTACACAAGGTTCTAAATGGTCGATCCGTTACACCTGCCATGGGTGCTACAAAAACAGGAGTTGTTTTTTCGCGATCAAATAAATCACGGATCACAGGATGTTGAGACATGAATAATACCAATGATGATGAAACAGTTTCAGAATGCTTAACTTTTTAAATCTGCACTCATTGAGAGATTGAAATTAGATACAAGTATTAAATTATATAACGTTTGAAACTAAAAATATGTTTTATCTCATTTTGCTTGAATGTTAATGGATGAACTTAAGCTCAACACTTAGATTTATATTTGAAGCATGCTGCCATTATCTTGTATACATATAAGTTCTCACAAATCGTGAATGAAATAGTATACTTCGCTAGAATCTTTATCCCTGATACTTTGCATTTATGAAAAATAGCTTTCGCTCTAATGTAATTTTTAAAGCCTGTAGTGTTGCTACATTAAGTTTATTCATGAGTGCTTGTGGTGACTCATCATGGTGGAACACACAAGATAAAACGATTGATGCAGAACAAATCTCAAAACTCATTCCTGGCCGCGTTAATAATCGTGGTTCATGGGCCGAGGATATTTATAAAATAACCGAGCAACTTGGTATACCTCAAACGAAAGAAAATGTGTGTACCATTATTGCTGTAGTTGATCAAGAATCTAATTTTGTTGCAGATCCCCATGTACCCGGACTAGGTGCCAAAGCAGTTAAAGAAATTGAAGATCGTTTAGATGAAAAATTTAAAGATAAATTAGGAGATAGTATCGGAGGCACCGTTGCGGGGTATTTCCAAGAAGTCTTAAAAAATCAACCAACACCTGAAGACAATTATCTAAAACAAATGCGAAAAGTCTCCACCGAACGAGAATTAGATGAATTGTATCGTGAGATTTTTGCTCACATGGCAAAACACTACCATGTCAGTGCACTTACTGGTGCAGCTAAACTCGTTGGTCAAGATATTGGTGAAAAACTAAATCCCATTACCACTTTAGGCTCTATGCAAGTTCATATTAGCTATGCAAAAGATCATAAGCGCCAAGGTGGAAGTATCGCAGATCTAAGATCAGACCTTTATAGTCAATATGGCGGACTCTATTATGGTATTCACCGCCTGATGATGTATCCAGCAGATTATGATCAACCCATATATCGCTTTGCAGACTACAATTCAGGCATGTATTCAAGTCGTAACGCCGCTTTCCAAAGCATGCTCAATGAATTAACAGCAGCTGAGTTAACGCTTGATGGAGACTTATTACTGTACAATAAAAATGGCAATCCAAAAGCTGAAAAGAGTCAATCTGAACAAGAACTTATCAATGTATTTGCCGCAAATAATGTATTTATTACACCTCGTCAAATTCGAGCTGATTTAAAGAAAGAAAAAGAGAAAAAGTTTGAAGATACGCAAACCTATAAAGCTGTGACTGAGCTTTACGAAAAGAAAATTGGAAAAGAAAAATTTTATGCCATTATGCCTGAAGTGGTTATTTCAGGTCCTAAGCTTAGTCGCGACTACAATACCAACTGGTTTGCTACGCGAGTTAACGGTCGATATCAAACATGTATGCAGAAAGCAAAAAGAATCAAAACCTAGCGTTATTTGATTTTGATGGAACACTGTGTGAAAAAGATAGTTTTACGAGCTTTATCTTTTACGCCTTATCAAAACGACATATTGTTAAGCAAGGACTAAAAACCCTGCCTTGGATTCAAGCCTATTTTTTAAATATTTACCCCGCGCACGCAATGCGCCCTAAGCTATTCAAGGCAATGTTTACTGGATTTTCTAGGTCTGATGCAGATCCGATTGCACTTGAATACGCCCATTCATTACAACAACACTTAAACTCACCCATTTATGAACAATTGATCAAGCATCAACTCCGTGGTGACCGCATTGCGATTGTCTCTGCATCCATTGATATTTATTTAAAACCCATTTCTCAGATTTTAAATGTAGATTTGATTTGTACTGAAACTGAAGTGCTCAATCAGTTTTATACGGGTCATTATTCTTCTCCTGATTGTAGTGGCGAAGAAAAAAGACAGCGCATACTCAAGCAATATGATGTAGACCAATTTCAATCAATTTATGCTTATGGAAATTCTTATGAGGATCAAGCGATGTTGGATATGGCTGATTATCCTTATATGGTCGGATCATCTCATCAATTACCCGATCTTGACCCACAAAAAAAGCTCGCCTAAGCGAGCTTTTTTTTAATAAGAAATTAATAGATCGCCATATGATTGCGATGGATCATTTCTAATGAACGTGCTTCACCTAGAACTTGGTGTACCTTATCCGAGGGTAAGCCTTTGACAATTTCAGCGCTACGTGAACTAAAGTTGACACGACCAACTGCGACGCGATGCCGTTGCTGATCCACACACTCCACCACATCACCACGCTCGAAATGCCCTTCAACTGCTTTCACACCTACAGGCAATAAACTCCGATGATTTTCTTTGATTGCTTTCACAGCACCATCATCAATCACCAATCGCCCTGCAGTTTGCAAATGCGCAGCTAACCATTGTTGGTGAGCAGTTATTCGATCATTATCAGTGATAAACAACGTACCCAGCATCTCACCCGACATTAATCGAGTTAACACATGATTACTGTCTCCACTGGCAATCAGTGTAGGACATCCTGATTTCGCGGCTAAACGTGCAGCACGCACTTTGGTCAGCATTCCACCTCGACCAAACTTACCACCACCACCTGCCATATCAAACAAACTTTCATCTAATGCACGAACTGTATGGAACAACTTCGCATTAGGATTTGAACGCGGGTCTGAATCAAACATCCCCTCTTGATCTGTCAATATAATCAGCAAGTCAGCATGAACTTGGCCTGCAACCATTGCAGCTAAAGTATCATTGTCTCCGAATCGAATCTCATCAGTGGATACAGTGTCATTTTCATTAATCACTGGAATCACTTTCCAATCGATTAAATGCTGTAAAGCATCACAAGAATTTAAATAACGTCGACGGTCAGCCAAGTCATCATGAGTCAATAAAACTTGGGCAGATTGAATATTGTGATTCAACAATACACTTGACCAAGTTTGTATCAGCCCCATTTGACCAATGGCAGCACAAGCTTGAAGACTGGGTAGATCCGTGGGTCGATTCTCAAGTTTCATTCGAACCATACCTTCAGCCACAGCACCGGAAGACACAAGAATAATCTCATGCCCTGCATTGTGTAGATCTGCAATTTGCCCCGCCCAATGCGAGATTGCATCTATATCTAAACCTTTTCCGTTTGCTGTGAGTAAAGATGATCCGATTTTAACAACGATTCTTTTGCAACCCTTGAGCTGACGTTGCCCATCTACCACTTCTATCATCTTGTCCTCTGTCTCTTATATAAAGAGATTAACGTACGTAGTACACTTCCATTTCGCCATCATCTTCATCATCGTCAAAATCGTCATCCTCTTGACTCGCAAGACGTTGTTTACGACGCATTTCACGATAAGCCTCTTTAGCGGCAATGGTTTGTTCACGTGTTTCAGCTTCTAGCTGATCACGGAATGCTTGCATTTCTGCTGCATACTCTGGATCTTCAACTTCGCGTTCGCGCTGTTGTTCAATTTGATCCATTAAATAATAAACGACTTCTTTGGTTCCCTCAGACATCAAGCCTGAAGTCTTAAATACTGGACCCTCCCATTTCAACTCTTCAAGGATGTGATTGCACCACTCATCTCTTGAGTCTTCAGGCAACTGATCTACTTTATTTAAAACCAACACCACTGGGAGTTTTGACAATGTTGGAGAGAACTTTAAAAGTTCATTTAAAATTGCCTTAGCATTATAAGCTGGATCTGATCCATCAATTGGCTGTACATCCACGATATGTAGAAGAATACGAGTACGCGCCAAATGTTTTAAGAAGCGAATACCAAGACCTGCACCTTCTGCAGCACCTTCGATCAAACCTGGAATATCAGCCATTACAAATGAACGGTGACGATCTGCATCTACAACACCAAGATTAGGTATCATAGTTGTAAATGGGTAATCTGCTACTTTTGGTTTTGCTGCAGAGACAGCACGAATAAATGTTGATTTGCCCGCATTTGGCATACCTAATAAGCCAACATCTGCCAAAACTTTCAGCTCTAGGCGAATTTCGCGGAACTCACCTTTGTTACCATGTGTACATTTACGTGGAGAACGGTTCGTTGATGACTTAAAGTGAGTGTTACCTAAACCACCGTCACCACCTTGAGCAACAAGAACACGTTGACCATTTTCAATTAAATCACCAATGATGTCGCCAGACTCAGTATCTACAATTGTTGTTCCTACTGGAACATATAGTGTTACGGATTCACCACCGCGACCTGCACAGTTTGCGCCAGCACCATTTTTACCACGTTCAGCACGAAATCTACGGGTATAACGATAATCTACAAGCGTACTGGTGTTGTCATCAGCTTGAATATATACGCTGCCACCACGACCACCATCACCACCATCTGGACCACCAAATGGTACGAATTTTTCACGGCGAAAACTGGCTACGCCATTGCCACCGTCGCCAGCCTCTACGGTAATGACTGCTTCATCAACAAAGCGCATAATGCCAATCCTCTAAAAACTTTAAAACCGCCTATTCTGCCATATTTTAAAGTATTTCTCGACTATATTTATGCAGGTTGAGAATAAGTTAGCGACTTTTTTCATAAATTGAGTCTTTAATATTTTGGTGTATCACTGCATTAAATTTGATTTATTCATTACTCATTGTTTTATCAAATGACATCATTGGTTTTATTTATTTCTGAAACCACAAAATAATGCCTATAGTGCATTAAATTGCACTCTAAGATTTTGATATGGATCGCTCTGCTACCCCTTTATCCTCACAATTCGTGCTTATTATGGCTTTGGCCTGTGGTGTCTGTGCAGGTTCAGCCTATTTCAATCAACCACTGATTTATTCAATCGAAAGAAGTTTAGAAATTTCGACCAGCCAAGCTGGATTTACCGTGGTTATCGCTCAAGTGGGTTATATGCTCGGACTCATGCTTTTGGTACCCCTTGGAGATTTTTTTAATAAACGAAAACTCATTGTGAGTTTAATGATATTTGCGGCAATTTCGCAGATCCTTTTGTCTTTCAGCTCAGATATTAGCACTTTATATATCTTTACCCTTTGTGCAACATTTGGAGCCATATCAGCACAAGTATTAATTCCATTTGCTTCTTCCATTAGCCCACCGGAATTAAGCTCGGCAGTTGTAGGTAAACTCATGAGCGGATTGGTCATGGGGATTATTTTATCTAGGACATTTGCCGGCTTTGTTTCAACTTATTGGTCTTGGGAAGGCGTTTATTTCATTAGTGGTATTTTGACTTTATGTTTTGCATGTTTAATGTGGAAAAAACTCCCCAACACTCAACCTGCTTCGCATTTACAAGTCACCGATATTTACAAATCACTTTGGAGCATCGCAAAGCATAATCCGCATCTCATACGCCGTGCCTGCGCGGGTGCCCTAGGATTTGGCATTCTCTCAATGGTGTTTACATCGATGACTTTTGTTTTAGGGAGTGCCCCATATCAATTTACTGATTTTCAAATTGGTCTATTTGGTCTGTTAGGTATTATCGGAATTTATTCCTCGAGTTGGTCTGGTAAAACGGTTGGCAAAGGGAAAGAAGAATTTGTCGCTAAATTATGTATCACCTTGATGCTGTTCTCTTGTATTCCATTATATTTCGCGCAACAGAACATCTTCATTTATGCACTTGGCGTATTGATGAGCTATTTTGGTCTCACGGCATTTCATGTTTTGAATCAAAATCTAGTCTATCGTATTGATGGTCAAGCACGCTCACGAATTAATGCTGTATATATGACCATTTACTTTTCAGGCGCTGCATTAGGTTCTTTAGGTGCTGTCTATGCTTGGGAACATTATGCATGGATTGGTTGCGTTGCTTTGGGATTGTTTTTCTCAATTTTAATTTTATGTATTGATCGTTATGATTTTAAGATCATGAAAACCATATAAACATCTCGCTCAGTACACACTTTAAACTGAGCGATAACGAAATGATGAAATATAACTATCGCGTAATAATTGCCTTACTTTCCAAAATCTCGGGTAAATTTCGCTCAATCCAATGGATCAACTCATTTAATTTCATCGCTGCATTTGAACCCAATACAGTGAGTTGATACTCCACCTTTGGAGGAACTACTGGATAGACAGTGCGCAAAATAAAACCATCTTTTTCTAAGGTTTTTAGTGTCTGAGCCAACATTTTTTCGCTCACCCCCTCAATTCTTTGTTTTAGCTCACTAAAACGATGCACACCATCACTCAAGCAACTTAGGACGAGAACTGACCATTTACTGGTGAGATGCTCCAAAATTTCACGAGAAGGACATTCACTGGATAAAACTTGACCTAATAAATCACTATGCGCATATGTATTCATCATTTTTCTCTTAACAGTTAATAACTTACTTTTAGGTACGTACTTTCATTAAGTAAGTTAACAGATTAATATGCCTTCATCAAGTTTATTTTTTAGCCACAATGAGAGGAAATTAAAATGAAAATTGCGATTACAGGTGCAACTGGTGAATTAGGTCGTTTAGTTGTTCAAGAACTTAAAAAACTTCATAGCAAGCATGAAATTATTGCTTTGGTTCGCAACCCAGAAAAAGCTAAAATTTTATTTTCTGAAGATATTCAAGTACGCAAATTTGATTATGATCAGCCAGATGATCTCGCAAATTCCCTTCAGGATGTTGATAAACTCCTGCTCATTTCTGCCAATGAAATTGGTCGTCGCACTCCACAACACAAGGCTGTTATTGATGCTGCGATTCAAGCTAGAGTTCCTCACTTGATCTATACCAGCTTACTGAATGCAGATCACTCTCCGCTTGGCTTAGCCAATGAACATCGAGAAACAGAAAAACTAATACGAGAAAGTTCTATTACCTACACCTTTTTAAGAAATAATTGGTATAGCGAAAACTATTTATCTGCCCTCACCCATCAAATCGAAACAGGCATCGTATACGGAGCTGCTCAAGATGGTTTAATTAGTTCAGCTTCTCGTTTGGATTATGCCACTGCTGCAGCTCAAATATTAAATGATGAATCAGCTCAACATTTGAACAAAATTTACGAGCTTGCTGGTAGCGAAAGCTTTAGCTTAAATAATTTTGCAACCCTACTTTCTCAGTTTTCACAACAGCCTGTGAAATATCAAAACTTATCTCCAGAAGATTATCGTCAAGGATTAATTCAAGCTGGTTTACCACTAGGTCTCATTGACGTCATTGTAGATGCAGATCTTCACACCGCCCATGGTGCGATGTACAGTGTAAGCAAAGATCTTGAACATTTAATTGGTCGAAAAACCACATCGATTCGTGAAAGCATTCAGCAAGCCCTGAATGCTTAGAGAATAGACTCCCCTTAAAGGGGAGTTTTTACTTTTTAATATTGCGCAGAGGTAAATCCAAGTTCATATCTAAATTTGCTTTTGTCTCACGCTCCAAGTTGTACATTGTTGCTCTAAAACTAGATACATCCTTCATCAAAATTGGATCATTTAAATGCAATACAGGTTTGAAAACATGATCAATATCCACATCAAGCTGCTCATGCAAATCTAAATAGACAGGACCATCAAAATCAATCGTAATCGGAACCTGATAAGTACGCTTCAAATGAAATGGAACTTCAAGCTGAATAGGCAAATCTAAATTTAACGGAAATTTAGGTAAAAATCGTGTTTTATAAACCAAATCTGTTGTTGCACTAATTGGAATCGTTTGATCGATTTTTACTTTCGTTTGATAATCCACACTCACAGAAACAGGGACTTCGACTTTAAACTTGAGATTGGTTTTGTATTTACCCTGCAAATCTAAATCAATATTTTCCTGCACTTTAATTTGTGTATTTAGCGCGCCAATCGCTTGTACCTCAAGATAATTCCCAACATCAATTTTTGTCGGCAATGATTCTGATAATTGTACACTTGCATTCTTCGCAGTGACTTGAATGGATGCTTGAATATTGAGATATAGCCAAAAACCTACGGCGACAATGCTTGCCACGATAATAAACAAGAGCGAACCATATCCCACGATTTTTTTAGCACTCATGCTTCTCGAGCTCACTGGGCTTTCACCGATTCAGCAGATTGATCATCCTTCTGAACTTTAATGGGTGATGCTGCTTCCACTTTTTGATTTTTTTGTAATGTTAAGGTATTGAGTGGGATAACCAACTCACCTTTTTGTATTTTAATTGGCAAAGTATTTTGTACGTTGACTGAAGCCTCTAACGCAGTTTTAATTGGTGCATTCAAATGACCTTGTACTGGTATATCCACATCTAAATCCTTATTTAATGGGATGCGTAGATTCTCTTTTAAATCCGCTTGAACAGGTGCTTGAAATTTCAAGTGAACCATTTGATCTAAGGGAACATCCATTTCAACAGGTACATCAAGTTTAATTGGAATCGTCCCTTTCAATGGCAGTGTAATATCTTTGCCCAAAATGCGAACCTTAACTTTAGTATCTACTGCTAAATTTTGATCCACAATCAAATTTTCACGGACTGGAATAACCGTTTTAATTGGTACTTGATTGTCGAAATGAACAATAGGATTCAATGTTTGTTGTACAGGAATAGAAAGATTTTCACGTATAGGAATGGTCGTTTTCACACGACCTGTCACATTCACATCCAAAGCATCATGGATTTGAACTTTCGCTTGCAATGGCTCCTGAAGATCAATATTCACGGCTTGATCTTCAAGTGGAATGTAAATTTTAAAATGTTGAAAAACCCATAAGGCAATTGCTATACCACTCGCGGCAGCCAAAGCAATCAGCACGAAGCCAATGACAAGATATTTGATGCGCAAAAATATAATCCTTTAACACTTATTTTTTTAATCACCTGCTCACAATCCATATTTTATGTGAACAAATACACAATTTTTCAATATTAAACCACTTATTTTGAAGAAACCATATTGCTCTAAAGTCTTAATTACGTAAATTTAGGCAAATAAAAAAGAGCCTTGAAAGAGGCTCTTTTTATGCCTTACAAATTATGCATTTGTTTCAGCAGGAACTTTTGGATAGCTTACGCCGCCCATTTGTTCAGCGATACGCAGAACTTGGCAGCTATAACCTACTTCGTTGTCGTACCATACATATGCTGTTAAACGGTTACCAGACGTAATTGTTGCTTGCGCATCAAAAACACCTGCAGTGCGTGAACCGATAAAGTCAGATGATACAACTTCAGTAGAGTTTGTATAACCAATTTGACCTTGTAGATTAGAGTTGATAGAAATTTGACGAATATATTCGTTCACTTCATCACGATCAACTTCTTTATCTAAAGTCAGATTAAGGATTGCTAAAGACACGTTAGGTGTTGGAACACGTACAGAGTTACCAGTTAATTTGCCTTTAAGCGCTGGAAGTGCTTTAGCAACTGCTTTAGCAGCACCCGTTTCAGTGATCACCATGTTCAACGTTGCAGCACGGCCACGACGGTCAGCTTTATGGTAGTTATCGATCAAGTTTTGGTCGTTCGTGAATGAGTGAACTGTTTCAACGTGACCATTAATCACTGTATATTTGTCATGAAGTACTTTCAACGTCGGTGTAATCGCGTTTGTAGTACAGCTTGCAGCAGAGATGATTGTATCTTCATCAAGAATGTCAGCTTGGTTAACACCAAACACAACGTTCTTCATATCACCTTTACCAGGTGCAGTTAAGATTACACGTGCAGCGCCTGGGCATTTAAGGTGCTGAGCAAGACCTTCAGCGTCACGCCATTTACCAGTGTTATCAATCACCAATGCATTTTCAATACCATATGCAGTGTAATCCACTTCTGATGGGTTAGATGCATAGATCACTTTGATGAATTGACCATTCGCAATAATTGCTTCGTTTTCTTCATCTACAGAAATCGTACCTGCAAATGGACCATGAATAGAGTCACGACGAAGTAAAGAAGCACGTTTCTCTAAATCACCATCAGATGATTTACGAACAACAATCGCTTTAAGGTTTAGACCACGACCAAGACCAGACTGACCAATCATAAGACGTGCAAGGATACGACCAATACGACCAAAACCATAAAGCACAACATCTTTATGCTCAACAGATGCGGCATTGCCTTGTAGAGATTTAACAGCGTCAGCAACGAATGCATCTACATCGCCACCTTTTGCTTTAAATTCTACAGCAAGTTTACCTAAATCGATTTCAGCTGTGCCGATATTTTGTACTTTAACCAATGCTTCAAGGATTGGGAAAGTATCTACAGCAGAAAGTTCAACGTCTAAAACACGTGTACGACGATGAGCTTTAAGAATTTGGATAACCGAGCGGTTAATTAAAGAGCGACCGTATACTGTAGCTACGATGTTTTTTTCACGGTATAACTGACCAACAAGGGCAATCATACGTTCCGCGAGTTCTTCACGGTTTTTCCAGCGACCTTGGTGCTCTGCATGTAGGGCAACGATAGTGTCTTTGCTCACAGATACGTCCTCTAATTAATTGTAAATCTAAGCATAAATTTCAAAACCCCATAATTGTAAAGGAATTAACTCAGAGTTGAAATGAAAACTCGTTTTATTTTTTACTAAAGCAATTTTCTCTTTGTAAAAAATATATTTTAGCAATTGAATTACAATATAATTTTTTGGGTAAATGATTTCATTTAGATATCAAATACTGATCATTAAGCCTACAAATCCAATTTCGTCACTGAGTTACAGCCTGTTCAACTAAATACTGGTGAAGCCGAAATATCCTGACTCAACATCATATTTAAATCTTCTAAATTAAAATCTTCTAAGTTTTCTGGGAGTTTGACCAATACTGGAAGCTTAGTTAAACCATTTTGCCCCGAAGGGAATGCATAATGTCGTTCAAACTCACTTGTAGCTGAAAAACTTTCAAATTCAATAAATACACTATATTTTCGATAGTTTTTAGGCACACTTAAAATATCTAGATAAGCCTGCTTCTTGATTTTCACCATGGCCAATGAAGTTTGTTGAAGTTCTTTTTCTAGCTTTTCTCCAGCCACCATTCTTTTTAAAAATGAGCCTTGAACTTCAGCATAATCTCGTTTCAAACGCATCGTATGAGACAGCATTTCTCGGTAATCTTGAATATGTTGGCTTAAATCTTCTTGTAATGCATTTAACGGTTTCTTGGAGCGCTCATGCATGACTCCACGCTCATACATATTCAATGGTACAAATATTTCATCTTTACGCTTTTCAAGTAGTTTTAAATAGGCTAACAACTTGTATTCAAACAATTGGACTGAGGAATTAAAAAATAATGAAGGCTGTTGTTTAAAATCTTTATAATTCGCCAGAATATCTGAAAATATGCGATGCACACTTTTAAACAGATGCTCATATTCTTCAATATGTGATAAATGCTGTTCTAAAGCCACCACGAGAGGTTGTAGCAATTCGACAGTCAATGCTTGCTCAATCTTCCGTAAATGCTGTTTGGCTACAAAATCACTATTACTTCCAGCCATCCCTAAATTTTGTGTCAAAAGCGGTAATATCTTCTGTTCAGCAACATCTTCAAATTCTTGCACAATTTGAATGACATCTTTATGGACTTGATGCTGAATAGTAACCATCATCTGCACGTGTTCCATAAACTGTTTGATATACCCCTCTTCATTGTAACGGCGCATATCCAAAACCAACCCATTGAGATAAATTTGCTGGTTGTATTCCATTCGATCTTCAAATAAAAAACGACGGATCGAAAATGGATTTTGTTCAAACTGACTGGTTGGTGCGATGACGAATAGAAATTCAGAGGTTTTAACAATATCAAAGTGTCGAATGGACTGTTCTTTCAGCAACCATTGTGCAAAAAAAGGATGCTCCATGATCGATGAGCTTCTAGGTAGAAGGGGTTTAAACCAATACCCCAATAATTGTTGCTTAATAAATACCTCTATCATAAAGCTCTTAATCTGAGCTGAAGTTAACTGACGAGCTCCAACTGGTGTTTCAAGATTTAATTCACGAATTAACTTAGCAACATCTTGCAAAAAAACCCGACGCATTAACATTTTTTCGCGTTGTAATTTTAAATTGTCCTCAACAGCAATTAGGTCAATTTGATACAGCGCATTTTCTAAATAGTCTGCCACTTGTACGCAATCCGTCATCTCCTTCAACCATTGGATAGATTGACATAACTTTGCTGCAATGGAGCGCATTCTTTCACTAGAAAAACTATGCTTTAAAATTCCCAGCGACGTCGTGACTTTATATTCGAATGTGTTATTCACACGATTCCAAAATATATCTTTAGGTTTGAGAATTTGACGATCAATTTCTTCGCGAACGTCACTATCTGAATGTTGAAATATACGCTCTAAGAGTCTTTGCCAGTTTAAATCCAGACTAGGCTCCATCTGTAATAATGCTGCTCTTGTTTGGTACTGAATCATGATTGTTAAATTAGAATTATTATTGATTTAACAAATTTACCACATTTTTATGTTTTAGTTAATTGTGTCACAAATATTTTTAAAGAATAAGTAATTATTCTTATCATTCAGTCAAAAACTCTTATGTACAACTCATGCTTATGTAATGATATGAAACTTAGTGCTCATCTTTTTTGGCTAGACGCGATTGTAGTTTCTTATGTTGATATTGAAGTAACTTTTCAGTTCTTCTTTGACGATAGAGATAAATTGTACCTTCCAAAATAAGGAGCAATACAGCAAACCAAATTGGAATATAAGTCAACCATTCTCCTGCTTCCACGCGTTCACCCATTGCTATTGATGCTCCTGCCAACAAAATTGGCTCTAAATAACTCAATAACCCAAAAATCACAAATGGAAGATATCTGCTCGCCAAGATGTAACTTCCAAGCCCTAAGGCACTTAAGCAACCTAGACCTAGTACAGCTAAAATGAGATATTTAAACTCAATAATCAGGGGCAATGTGTTTGAATAAAAAAATGCTAGAAAAATAGCAACTGGAATCACCAGCAATAAATCCCACCAGAATCCACCTAAATGATCTGTTCCAAATTTTCTTCTTAAAAAAAAGTAGATCGGATAAGCCACAGCAACATACATGGTCTCCCATGCCACAGTACCGATGCGCCAGATTTCATGGCTGACACCAAGAATTGCAAAAAACACTGCTGCAATTTGCCACTTTGAGAGCTTTTCTTTGTAAAGAACGCAACCAAAGAGAACCATCACCAGAGGCAACAAAAAATATCCTAAAGAAACCTCAAGCCCCCGACCATTGATTGGTCCCCACAAAAATAACCAGAGTTGAGTTGTACACAAAAACGAACTGATCAAGAGCCAAATTAAAATAGATGGTTGTTTGCAAATTTTATTATAAATTTCTCGAACATATTTTAGATCACCCGACCACCACATAAACAGCGTTAAAAAAGGTAATGTTGCTAACATTCGCCAAGCAAAGGTCTGCTCACTGTCTAGTGGTCTTAAAAAATACGTATAAAAATATAGCACCCCAAATGTCACTGATGCCATAACTGACAATGCTATACCTTTTAACATATCTGAACCTAAATTTTACCAAACGATATTATAGCTATAATTCATATCAATAGATGTCGATGCATAAAAAAACCACGCTTTAGCGTGGTTCTCATCATTTTCAACATTATTTTGTTGAACCAGGTTGTTGACCCGTTTGCTTTGTACGTATCACATCACTTAAGTCATAACCAACAGATTTAGCATAATCAAGATACTCATTCACGACTGCTTGATCAGGATTATGCGTGCGAGAAAGTACCCACATATACTTACGTTTAGGCTCACCCACGAGTACAGTTTGATAATCCTCATCAAGTTTCAGCACCCAGTAGTCGCCACGACCAACTGGTAACCATCGAATAGCACTCGGCAAAAAACTGACTTTCAATTTTGTATTAAATGGCTGATTTTGTACAAATGCCTCACCCACTGACTGGGTAACTTTACCGTCAGCGGTAAAACAACGGTTATCAACAGTCACATTACCATTTTCATTTAATGTATATGTCGCAGTTACATCACGATCACACTTGTTTTGGAAATAAAGTGGCTTACGTGCTACTTCATACCAAACACCTAAGTATTTATCGAGTTCAACTTTTTCAACAGTATTGAGTGGCTTGTCCTGAGCATAAACCATCGTTGCTGCCCCTAAACCAACCAATAAGGCACCACCCAATACAATCTTGCTAACATTGAAACCAGCAGATGGGAGACTCTTGATCATCTAAATAACCCCTATTTATTGAATTTGTTTGTGAGTATTCATTTACTCTTCAACAATAACGGTTATTTTTCGGCTTAATGTTACGTTATGTGATGATTTTACAGTGTTTTTTGTAAATTAAATCACTGAATTAACTGTGCTTTTAAACGCACGATCTCATCACGGAAACGCGCTGCTTGCTCAAACTGAAGCTCTTTCGAAGCTTTGAGCATTTCCTTCTCTAATTTAGCCAAATGTTTTGCTAATAGTTTTGGATCGGAAACTATATGGCGCTCATCCGCACTTAATGCACGTGCTTGTCCCGATACACTCTCATCAATTGACTCATCATCATACTCTTCACCAGTATCAATTTCTTTGATGACTTGGCGGACTGCTGAACGCGGAGTGATGCCATGTTCTAAGTTAAAATTAATTTGTTTGGTACGGCGACGCTCCGTTTCATCAATTGCTTTTTGCATTGAATCCGTAATCCGATCTGCATATAAAATAGCCTTTCCTTCAACATTTCGAGCAGCACGACCAATGGTTTGGATAAGTGAACGTTCTGAGCGTAAAAAGCCTTCTTTGTCGGCATCTAAAATTGCGACTAAAGATACCTCAGGCATGTCTAAACCTTCACGGAGTAAGTTAATTCCAATCAATGCATCGTAGACACCTGTTCGTAATTCATGAATGATCTTCACACGTTCAACAGTATCGATATCAGAGTGCAGATAAGCCACTTTGATCCCGTACTCTTTTAAATATGACGTCAAATCTTCAGCCATGCGTTTGGTTAACGTTGTGACCAAGACACGTTCATTTTTATCTTTACGTTGATTAATCTCCGAAAGGACATCGTCCACCTGAGTCAATACTGGACGAATCTCAATAACGGGGTCAATCAAACCTGTTGGACGCACCACCTGCTCGGCAATTTGTTCTGATTTTTCTAATTCATAATTGGCAGGCGTCGCACTGACATAAATTGTAGTAGGAATAATACGTTCCCACTCTTCAAACTTCATTGGTCGATTATCCAATGCACTTGGCAAGCGGAAACCATAATTCACTAGATTTTCTTTACGTGATCGATCTCCTTTATACATCGCACCAATTTGAGGAACCGTAACATGCGATTCATCAATAATAAGTAATGCATCCTCAGGCAGGTAGTCGAAAAGCGTTGGCGGGGCCTCTCCAGCTAGTCGACCTGATAAATGTCTCGAGTAATTCTCAATACCATTGGTATAACCAAGCTGTTGCATCATCTCAAGGTCATATCGAGTACGCTGTTCGATACGTTGAGCTTCAAGCAATTTATCTTCAGCTCTGAAATATCCCAAGCGCTCTTTGAGTTCTTCACGAATCGTTTCGATGGCACGCTGTAAGTTATCTTTAGGCGTCACATAGTGACTTTTTGGATAAATCGTGATTCGTGGGACTTTACGAATCATTTTTCCAGTCAAAGGATCAAACCAGCGGATCGAATCCACTTCATCATCAAATAGCTCAATCCGCACTGCATTTTGTTCTGACTCTGCGGGGAAAATATCAAGAATTTCTCCACGAATTCGATAAGTACCTCGTAAAAATTCGAGTTCATTACGCGTATATTGCATTTCTACCAATCGACGAATCAACTCATCACGGCTGACTCGATCACCTGTCACAATATGTAGGAGCATATTCATATATGCATTAGGATCACCTAAACCATAAATGGCGGATACCGAAGCAACGATAATAGCATCCTTACGCTCAAGCAAAGCACGCGTTGCAGACAACCGCATCTGATCGATGTGATCATTAATAGCAGAATCCTTTTCAATAAAAGTATCAGATGACGGTACGTATGCTTCTGGCTGATAGTAATCGTAATAACTTACAAAATACTCAACAGCATTATGTGGAAAAAATGCTTTAAATTCTCCATAGAGTTGAGCCGCAAGGGTTTTGTTATGTGCCATTACAATAGTAGGACGTTGTAATTGCATAATCACATTCGCCATCGTATAGGTCTTACCAGAGCCTGTTACCCCTAGTAGCAATTGATCCTTAAAACCTTGTTGTACTCCTTTAACAAGTTTCTCAATCGCTTGAGGTTGATCTCCTGCAGGCTCGTAATTAGTTACTAATTCAAATGGACGACTGTCACTCACTCGATAATTCTCGCTATACAGATGATGAAAATATGCAATAACACTGGTAATGCATGGCTTGCTTGCTCAAATCTTTATGATTTACTCATCTGATGATGAGGGTGAAAACCATAAATTCAATCAATTTTACTTGACCCTTACAGCAATCAATTGCACCATGAACTTAAATTACATGTTGATGTAAAAAACTATGACTTACCAATATCACGATGAAACGATTATCAACAGTTTAAATGAAGATACAGTATTTGTATTTGGTAGTAATTTAGCAGGCACGCATGCAGGTGGTGCTGCAAAAATTGCACTTCAACATTTCGGTGCGATTAAAGGTGCTGGTCGCGGCTGGGCTGGACAGAGCTATGCAATACCTACCATGAATGAGCATTTGCAACAAATGCCTCTATCCCAGATTGAACACTACATCAATGATTTTAAGATCTATACAAAAAACCACCCCAAGATTAAGTATTTTATTACAGCCGTTGGTTGTGGTGTAGCAGGTTACAAAGTTGCTGAAATAGCCCCCATGTTCAAAGGTATATCAAAAAATGTGATTTTTCCGATTTCGTTTAAACCTTTCGTTGAACGAACCTTTCCTAAATTAAGCCAACCTTTATTACATGCCATTTTTTCTTCTGAACTACTGTTCGCGGATTCTTTAGAAACGGCATTTGAGCAACTTAATTTAAATGAATCTGAAAAGAAACTAGCCAATATTTTGATCGAAACGCCGATGTTCCCCGTGGACAGTAATGGACGTGAACGCATATTTGAAATCGAAGATATCCTCTATCATCTAAAAGATCAAACCTTCCAATATGAACCTAAGTCCGATCGTGCATTCATGATGGGTGGTGTGGTATTGGCTTTACTTGAACTCTACCAAATTAATGAACAAGATTTTGTTGATGTTTGGCAAGGGCTTAAGTCAATTTCTGCGCCAAAACCTGAGCATCGAGCAAAAAAATCAGTTTAATAAGATGTTGATTTTATAAGATTCATTCACTTATATTGTATAAATGAATGAATTTTAAACACCAAGGCTCGCATCTATGGATCATTTAGATCTGACCATCTTTGATTTATCTCCAATTGCGATGTGGCTACAAGACTTCAGCGGTGTTAAACAAATTTTCGAACAATGGACTGCTGAAGGTATTGAAGATATTGAAGCATATTTGATGGAGGATCACAGTCGTCTCCACCTTTGCTTGAGTACGATTCATACCTTACGTGTTAACCAAAGTACGCTTAAACTGTATGAAGCAAAAAACTTAGAAGAAATTTTAGAAAGTTTTCAGAAGTTCCTTCATCCTGAAGTCAGCACTTTCCAAATCCAATTTTTCGTATCACTTTGGAAGAATACTGAACATCATATTCCAGTGATCAATTATACGACCAATGGAAAGCGTTTAGATGTTCAATTACGCGGTATGAAATTAAAAGGTTATGAGGATAATTGGAAATGCCTACTCATGACCACCGAAGACATTTCCCAATATCAAAAAGCACGTCATTTTGCCGAATCCTTATTTACTTATAATCCAACAGCACTATGGATCATGGATTTTAGCCAAATTAAAAAAAGATTTGAGCTGCTCCGTATGCAAAACATTGAAAATTTAGATCAACACATTCATCAACATCCAGAATTTGTTGTGGAATGCTTCGAGCAAATACAATTCATTGATGTTAATGAAGCAGCGCTCAAACTTTTTGCTGTGAAAGATAAATCTCAATTTTTACATCATTCTCATGATTTATTTGATATTAAACGTTTGGAAAATTTTAAAAGTCAGCTACTTCAATTGTGGAATCATGAAGAATATCAACAGCGTGAAAGTAGTTTCTACAACGCGAATGGAGAACAAATCTTCGTTTTAGAACAGTTAAATATTTTTCCACATAATTTAGATGATTGGGCGGTGATACAAGTCGCCCTTACAGATATCACTGAGCGAAAAAAATTAGAAAATCACTTACATTATTTGGGTCAACATGACATTTTAACTGATTTACATAACAGAACTTATTTTAACGAAGAAATTGAACGGATTGAGCAACTTGATCTCTATCCAGTGTCTTGTATTTACATTGACATGAACGGTTTAAAAATCATTAATGATCAGTTCGGACATGATGTCGGTGATCAGTATCTAAAAAACTTTGCCGAAATTCTTCAATTTGTCACCCACAAAAAAGATTTTTCAATTTCTAGAATAGGTGGCGATGAATTTGTATTATTGATGCCTCATGCCGATGGTGAGCAAGTTAAAATCCTTGTTCATGATCTTGAAACTCAAATACATCAACATAATCTAGATCACCCTCATCTTTCTATCAGCGTTTCACTCGGACATGCCACAAGACTTAAAGGCGAAACCTTAGAAGATATGTTACGCCGTGCAGATAAATGCATGTATATTAACAAGCATGATTTTTATCAAAATAAAAATCTAACGAATTGAGCATAGGATTTAGCTCAACGTTAGCTTAGCTTAAAAAAGTGTCTTAAATCACGCAAATAATAAAAAATTTGAATTTTATATCAAAATAATTTAGTGCTATATTATCCACAATTTATTGTTTTAAAAGAAAAGTTCAAGGATAGTTATGGAGATACTTGATTCATCAATTTTTGATTTATCTCCTATCCCAATGTGGTTGGAAGATTTTAGTGCCATTCAAACCATCTTTAACCAATGGCGTAGTGATGGGGTTACTGATTTAGCTTTACATCTGCAGCAAAATCCAGATCTTGTGACTTTATGCGCACATCAAATTAAGATTGTTAAAGTAAATCAAAAAACACTCGATCTTTTTGAAGCACAAAGCCTTAAACATCTCACCCAAAATTTAAGCACCATTTTCCAACATCAAATGTTTGATGCACATGTAGCGGAATTAGTTGCACTTTGGAAGGGTGAATTAGAGTTTACAAGTACAACCACTAATTTCACCTTGAGTGGTCAACCCTTAGACATAAAACTGCGAGCTGTCGTTTTACCTGGTTCAGAACAAAGTTTAGACCGTATTTTGCTTACTACAGAAGATATTAGTGGTTATATGCAAGCTCGGCGTTTAGAAGAAAAAAATCGTCGATTAGCTGAAGCAAGATTTAGTTATTCACCCACATCATTATGGGTTGAAGACTTTAGTCGCATTAAATTAAGACTCGATCATCTTAAATCAATTGGTATTGATGATTTCAGAACTTTTTTAGATGTGCATCAAGATTTCGTACAACAATGCATTGAAGACATTGTATTACTAGATGTCAATCAAGCAACATTGGATTTATTCAAGGCATCGACGAAATCTGATTTATTTCAAAATCTAAAAAAGGTTTTCTCAAAAGAAATGCATCAAACTTTTAAGGAACAATTAATCGAACTATGGAATGGGAAAATTCATCATAGTCGTGAAGCAATCAACTACGCTTTGGATGGTTCAATTCGTTATGTTTTACTTCAATTCACTGTGTTTCCAGGTTATGAAGAAGATTGGGGACTTGTACAACTTGCCCTAACGGACATTACAGCGCGAAAAAAAGCTGAGAGCTATTTAGAATATTTAGGTAAACACGACGTTTTAACCAAACTCAAAAATCGCTCGTTCTACACTGAAGAAATCCATCGATTAGAACGCGCACTTATTCGCCCAGTTTCTGCAATTTTTCTTGATATGAATGGCCTTAAACCGATTAATGATCACTTTGGTCATGATGCAGGTGATGAGATTTTACGCAGAATGGGTAATATCTTAAGTAGAACGATTCACAATACCAGTTATACAGCCTCTCGAATTGGAGGTGATGAATTTGTTATCTTGATGCAAGGTGCAAATGAAACTACCGTTCAGTCGACGATTTTGACCATTCAAGAATTATTGAATATCGATAATCAATATTATTCTAACCATATCATCAGTGCATCAATGGGATTTGCTACAAGCCTTGAGAATGAAACAATTGAGGATATGTTAAAGCGTGCAGATCAATCCATGTATGATCATAAGAGACAATACTACAAATATTTATCCAATAAAAATCAATAGTTTATAATATTTATATTTTTAGATCATACATTTTATTTGCTCTTGAAACACTAGTCATTGCACTGGTGTTTTTTTTTGAAAAAATCAATCTTATTCAGTTCTCATATAAGCTTTACTATATTTTTCATTAAATTATGACAAAAAATTCATGATCTTGTCTAACAAAAGCAATTGATTTTAAATTAATAAAATGTGATTCTCATCACACTTTAATCACAAACAATGATTAAAAACACTTTATTTTTATAAGAGACTATAACAATGGCTTTGTTCAATTATAAATCATTCGATTACTTACCTAACTTTAAATTAAGTTCAGTTCTCTCAATTCCAGCTCAACTCGTTGGTAATGGTCTAATCGCTGCCACCAATGCTGTGAATACTGTTCTTGATGTAGTTTCTCCTATTGGTTTAGCAGGTAATGCTTTACTTGGCAAACCCTTCGAATCAGTGCACGAACTTGGTGATAAAATTATTGATGCAGCTTCAGATGCAGTGAATTCTGTGGGTAAAGCACTTGGTGCAACCATCGAACCGAATGACACTCATCATAAAAATGAGTGGGAAGACAAAGAACTCAGCTTAGATAATATTTTAAGCCTTCCTGAGGATTTAATTGGAAACACCATTATCGGTGCAACCAATATTGCCAATGATATTCTTGATGCTGCTGCACCGATTGCTATTGCAGGAAATGCGCTTATCCCTGGTTTTGATGTTGTTCATAAAGCAGGTGATACGATTATTGATGCTGTCTCTGATGTGGCTCATGACATTGGCTCAGCGATTGGCGGGACAATTGAACCTAAAGATACTCATTATGATAATGAATGGTCTCAAGAGCTTCCATCAGCTACTGAAAACCTAAAATCAATTGTGAATACAGTTGCAAATCAAGTTGAAAATGCACTTGAACCTATTTTCGATTATGTTCCTGATTTCAAATTTAGCTCAGTACTTTCTATTCCAGCTCAGTTACTAGGTAATGGTTTAGTCACGACAGCAAATTTAGTCAATACAGTTTTAGATGTGGCTTCGCCTATTGGCCTAGCAGGTAATGCTCTACTTGGTAAACCATTTGAAGTTGTTCATGAGTTAGGTGACCGCATTATCGATGCAGCATCGAATTTACTCAGTGGTGCTGGTGAGGCCCTCGGCTCAAATGTAGAAGCAAAAGATACACACCACAAAAATGAATGGAAAGATGGCGAACTTAGCCTTGATTCGATTTTAAAAATTCCAAGTGAACTGATTGGTAATTTGATTATCGGCAAAGATGGCATCGTGAATGATTTATTAGATAGCGTTGCGCCATTGGTTAAAGTTGGTGATAAATTCATTCCTGGTTTCGAAGAAATTCATAAAGCCGGTGATGCAATCATTGATCAAATTTCAGACATTATCGTAAATATTGGTAAGGATATTGGTGCCACTCTTCCACCTTCAGACTCACATTTTGATCGAGAATGGGGGCAACCAAAACAACCAGATCAATCTAATCCATCAGATGACGGTCGTCCTAAATTCTACAAAATTGACAATCAATTAAGTTACCGTGTAAGTGAATCTGCATTTAAACAAGTTCAAGAACTATATAACAAGTTTATCTCAACTGGTTCTTTACAAGGTAAAAATTTCTGGCGCCCTATTTATACCGTGATCAAAGAAGATTTAGCATCAAATGATGCAGTTGATCAGGGTACTAAAAACTGGTTAAAAGTTGCTGAAGCTGTTGCAATAGCTGACCCTCAGAGCTTCCTTTATCAATATGTTCGCTTAGGAACAGGTAAATCACTCGCAGATAAAGGCATCTATATTACGGATGAACAATTCTGGCAAGCATCAAATGTATTGATCAAAACTTTAGCTGACAATTTCTTGAATGGCGTTAAAAATGCTGATGGCGAGACTGTTGTTCCAGCAGGATATTTACCAAGCTCTGATGGTAAGTTTGGATTGGTACTTATGGATGCAACGCAAGCTCTTGAAAACTTGGGTGGCGAGCTAGGTGATTGGACAGGTATCACACCATTAAGTATTCTTGATCACTATTTAGGTGTTGATACTTCACAATTGAATGGTGGTGATAGCCGTCCGTTTACTTGGTATTTAGAGCTATTGGGTGATGTAGTTAAAGCCAACTTAAAAGCTGGTGCGAGTATCTTTGATGTTGTGAATCAGATCGTGACTGAGGGCTTAAACTTCATTGGACAATTCATCAAAGGTGAAATATTTGATGATGGCTTCTCTTCACGTGATCAACTTGTAAATACATTGACTCAACTTGCTTACGCATATGCAGGTGATTTGGCTGGTTCTGTAGCAGTAGCGACAAACTTATTTAACCCTAACACCAACATTATTACCACTTACTCAGTTTTCGGACGTACCTTAAACGGTAAAGATGGTAATGACATCATTAAAGGCGGTGTCGGCAACGATACGCTTGTAGGTGGTAAAGGTGATGACTTGCTCTTTGGTGGTTGGGGCAATGACATTCTAAAAGGTGGTGAAGGCATCAATGTCCTCGTAGGTGGTCGTGGTGACGATACCTATTATGTACAATCAAAATATGACTTCGTACTTGAACACAACTATGAAGGTACAGACACCGTCATAAGTTCTGCAGATCAGTATCAATTAACTGAAAATGTTGAAAACCTTACGCTGATCAATCCAATCAAAGAACTATTGATTGCTGGATCAGAAATTCAACAAAGTGGTACGGGTAACCAATCTGACAACATTATCACAGGTAGCAAATTCGTAAATAACGAATTAAAAGGCCTCGCCGGAGATGACACCTTAATCGCAAATGGTGGTCTGATTAACATCTTAAATGGTGGTATTGGTAATGACAAATTGTATGGCGATCTTGGTAACGAGACATACTATTTTGATCAAGGCTTTGGAGTAGATACAATCTATGAAAAAGGTGGTCAAGATACCATTCAATTTGGTGCTGGTATCTCAATTGATGATTTACTCGTTCAAGACTCTGGGAATGATCGTATCATCAAACTTAAAGATTCTTCTGATCAAATCACTATTAAAGATTGGGCAAAAGGTGAAGCACATCAAGTTGAATCAATCGTATTTAAAGACGGTTCTACATTCAACTTACTGACTCTAGATCAAAGCTTAAGTTACGTGTAATTCTTTCCCGCAAAAAAATAGGTGCTTAAAGCACCTATTTTTTTATCTTTTACCCATTGAGCGACGTGTACCACGTGGCGGCATCCATGTGCGATCAGCATAGCGCTGAGGCTTTGGACGTAGATCTTCGATTTCTTCATCAGCTTGCTTTGCGTCATTCACTTGCTTGATAGGAAATGGAAGATTCACTACAGGCTTCTTTTTGGGAGAATTTTCCGAACTCATTTGAGACCACTCATTTCAATCTAACGCTATTGTACGGAAATTTGTTTTTTTATGCGACCCACGTTGTTTAATATGGATATGTATCATTGCATTAAAATTCGATGAATTTCGTGATTTTTTGCTAATTTGCCTAGATATTGGACGACTAAAACATTCAATTTAAGCTAAGATAGTGTGCTTTTTATTTTTTAATCCCTATAAGAAGGAATACTGCCGTGGACGTACGTCTCTCTGATCGTGTCAATGCCATCAAACCGTCCCCAACGCTTGCTGTGACCAATAAAGCTGCAGAACTTAAAGCTGCTGGTAAAAACGTTATTGGTTTAGGTGCAGGCGAACCGGATTTCGATACACCACAACACATCAAAGATGCAGCAATTGCAGCGATTAACAACGGTTTTACTAAATACACAGCAGTTGACGGTACGCCAGGTCTTAAAAAAGCAATTATCGCTAAATTAAAACGTGATAATAACCTTGATTATGCTGCTAACCAGATTCTCGTTTCTTGTGGCGGTAAGCAATCATTCTTTAACCTTGCGCTTGCATTGTTAAATAAAGGCGATGAAGTAATCATCCCTGCTCCATTCTGGGTAAGCTATCCAGATATGGTGATCATTGCAGAAGGTGTGCCAGTTATTGTTAAATGTGGTGAAGAACAACGTTTCAAAATCACACCAGCTCAATTAGAAGCTGCAATTACTGATAAGACTCGCCTAGTTGTTTTAAACAGCCCTTCTAACCCAACAGGTATGATTTATACCAAAGAAGAATTAGAAGCATTAGCTGAAGTTCTTCGTAAATATCCTGAAGTATATGTTGCTTCTGATGATATGTACGAACCAATTCGTTGGGACGACGAGTTTTATAACATTGCTACAGTTGCACCAGATCTTTACGATCGCGTAATCGTTCTCAACGGTGTATCTAAAGCATATGCAATGACAGGTTGGCGTATCGGCTATGCAGCAGGTCCTGCTAAATTAATCGGCGCAATGAAGAAAATTCAATCACAATCTACTTCTAACCCAACTTCAATTTCGCAAGTTGCGGCAGAAGCTGCATTGAATGGTCCTCAAGATGTACTTAAACCAATGATTGAAGCTTTCAAACGCCGTCATGATTTAGTTGTTAATGGCTTGAATGATATCAAAGGCATTACATGCTTACCTGCTGACGGTGCATTCTATGCTTATGCAAACATTCGTCCATTGATCCGTGCAAAAGGTTTAAAATCTTGCACAGAATTCTCTGCATGGTTATTGGAAGAAACTGGTGTTGCGGTTGTTCCTGGTGATGCATTCGGTTTAGGCGGTTATATGCGTATTTCATATGCAACAGCAGATGAAGTATTGGTTGATGCGCTTGCACGTATCAAAAAAGCAGCTGACTCAATCGAAGGCGTAGATGCAGCAATTGCTTCTATCGCAGCTGAAAAATAATCTGATAAATTAATCAGATCAAAAACCCGCGATTTTCGCGGGTTTTTTTTGCTTAAATCTAAACCCCTTCATGCACCTACATAACCCAATACTCAACATAAAACCTTTTGGTTAATACGATCGTTCACTGAATCGAACAAAGTGTGCTTTTAGGATTGGATAAACGTCGGAGGTTTTTTTAAAGCTATCCAAACATGATCCATCAGTGATCCAAATAGAATATTGAAAATATTGAAATTTAAACACTATTCATAGTATCGATAGCTCAATCTGAAACATCATATTTATCACTGAAAATCCCATTTATAGATATGCTTTGCACCATCATATAGAAGATAAAACCGATCTAAGCAACCACAATATAGGATTTAATTAATAAAAAAAACTTCTAGAAACACCAATTCACCCTACTAAATTAAAGATAAAATAACACAAGCTAAGTTTGACTATGTTTTAAAGAAACAATTTATTCAACAATTTCAGATTTGACTTGTGAAAATTTGCCTAAACTGCAAGCTGTTTATTAAACAAGTGCTTTGAAGGACGAGAACAACTTAAGCATTCAACATAATATTTGAGTGGTGACTTTAATAAAATCTCGCTCACCGCATTCGACTCATTTACCCAAGCAAACGATTTATTCGTGCCAAGAATGGCATTCCCTTTTATGGAGTAGATATAGAGTTTATTTAAGTTAGGTGTTAAGTCATTTGCTGCCAAATATTGTTCAAGCGTGCATGATTGATCGTAATCAACAGACCATTTTTCAGAAAACCACAGCTGTAATAGCTCACCCAAAACCAGATGATGTTTTTTAAAAGGAAATACATCAATTACCGCGCCCTCTACTTCAATGAAATAAGAACTAGGCGAATTTAAGATAGACAGGTAATTTTGTTTATAAAATTCAAGATTAGAAAAGATCTGAGAAATGGTAAGCGTATTCATTCGCTTTCTCCTATTTTAGCCATTTAGTGCTGGCAAGTTGGTATAAATCCACACTGCTTAAAACTCTGTTTCAAGCGCTCTGTTGTTAAATAAATCTAACAAGCTCATTCTAAATTGGCAAGTAAATTTAAAAAAAACATTTTATTTGAGCAAATAAACAACATGCGGCTCAAAAGTGACAATTGTATGGCAATTTACACTTGACCCAATCTTAAATCCCCTTATAATCGCATTCAGATTCTCCAATAGCTCAGTCGGTAGAGCGACGGACTGTTAATCCGCAGGTCCCTGGTTCGAGCCCAGGTTGGAGAGCCAAATACTAAAAAGCCCAAGCATTTAAGACTTGGGCTTTTTTTTATGCCAAAAAAATCCCCCATTTGGGAGGATTTTCTCAACCATATTTTAAGCTGCTTTTACTGGAACTCCACTGTGAAAACGGAAGGTTTCATCAGGTGTTAAGATGAGTTGCTTTTCAACTTCACGAATGTGCTCTATACGACTTTGAATATCCTCCTCAGGATCTTTCAATTTCGCAGTCTTAGCCACATCTAGAGCTAGAGCCAAATAATCCTCGTAATGGCGTGATTCAGATTTTAGTAAGTAGCGATAATAGCGCCCTAATTCCTCATCGACTCTAGGCGCTAATGCATAAAAACGTTCACATGAGCGTGCTTCCACAAACGCACCAATAATTAAAACATCAATCAACGCTTCTGGTTCATACGTTCGAATTTCTTTGCGTAAGCCACCCGCATAACGCCCAGCACTTAAACCAACCCATTGCTGCCCGCGCTTATTCATAAACTCTAAAACCTGCTCATAATGCAGCATTTCCTCACGCACTAATTGAGCGAGCTTGACTTGTAAATCTACAAAAAAGCTGTATCTAAACATGAGATTCATGGCTGTACTGGCTGCTTTCTTTTCACAGTTTGCATGATCTTGCATCAAAATATCAAGATTATTTACAGCCTCATCTAACCAAGCTTGTGGAGTTTCACAACCAAGGAAGCCTATGACAGGCTTCATTAATTCATCATAATCAATATTTGACATAGTACTCATCAATCTTATCGTGCAGCTTTAATTGCTACTTTCATATCTTGAACTGCTTGCGTAAGTCCTTTAAAAACAGCATCGGCAATCAGAGCATGTCCAATATTCAATTCGTGTATTTGAGGAATTGCTGCAATAGGAGCAACATTGTCAAGATTGAGTCCATGTCCAGCATTTACAACTAAGCCTTTAGCAGCAGCGTATTCTGCTCCACGGATAATACGTTGTAACTCTACCTGCTGTGCTTCTTCTGTTTCAGCATCTGCATAAGCACCTGTATGAATCTCAATAGTTGGCGCACCACAGGCAATTGCAGCATCAATTTGTTCAATATCAGCATCGATAAATAACGATACATCACATCCAATCGCTGCTAATTCCTGTGTAGCAGACTTAACAGCCTCAAAATTACCAACAACATCTAAGCCACCTTCGGTCGTGACTTCTTGACGCTTTTCAGGCACAAAACACACGTGATGCGGCTTTATTTCTTTAGCAAATGCCACCATCTCATCTGTCACTGCCATTTCAAGGTTCATGCGTGTTTTAAGTACAGGGCGCATGCGACGGACATCATCATCATGAATATGACGACGATCCTCACGTAAATGTAATGTAATGCCTTCAGCCCCTGCCTCTTCACAAATTAGTGCTGCCTGTACTGGATCCGGGTAGCGTGTGCCTCGAGCCTGTCTTAGAGTTGCAACATGATCAATGTTCACACCAAGCAATGCAGCCATAACATTTTCCTAATTTGATTTTGATTGAGCGTTTTGAATCCACAATTGACGACTTTTTAGTGGGCGATCACCCAATAATGAAGTAATCATTTGACGATATAATTTATTCAGTAATTGTAACTGTTCAGCATTGAAATCTGTACCATTTTCATAATTTAACATGCTTCGAATTTGCTCACCTGTCAGTGTAGCGGCACTTGAATACTGAACTGGTATGAAGCCTTCGTTTAATTGAAATTGATATTTTTGTGAAGTTAAAATTTCATTTTGGTGTGCGTCTATCGAGTAATCAATCGCATAACCAAGCTCTTCTAGAAGTACGTATTCAAATTGACGAAGAATTTGCTTCAAGAATTCGTTAGGATTTGAATGTTGAGCTAATTTTTGTAAACTTTCTAATGTCTTGTGGTACTGTGCAAAAGTATCTGGCATTGCCTCTTCTAATGGGCATAATCTCAATAAGATTTCATTTAAATAAAATCCTGAAAAGAATGCATCACCATGAAAAAAAATGGGATGATTAACAATTTCTAATTTTGTGAAATTTTTTAATTCAGACTTTCCTGTCGCTTGAAGTGCGATAGGCTGATACTGCGGTGGTGGAGGTTGTCTTAGTATGCCGTCAACTCGTCCATACTCTTCAGTGAATAAATGGACAATATGACTCCGCTCTCGATACTTTCGATGATGGATTAAGTATCCATGCAAAAGTTCATTTCGCATCGACTAATCTTATTATTTATCTTTCTTTAGTTCTTCTTCTTCATCATCATTACCATCGGGAATAACGGCCCCAACTACTGCTGCAGTACCTTTGACGACTCCTTTGGTGGTTTTATACGCAACTTTTACAGGAACTGTGACAACTTTATGAATGCAACCTTGTAAAACCAAAGCACATACAATTATCGCAACCATCTTCATCATCATCAGCTCCTATAACCGTTTAATCCTTAGATATCACTATACCCTAGGCTTTTTAATGCACGCTCATCATCAGACCAACCGCCTTTGACTTTAACCCAAAGGGTGAGCATGATCTTTTCTTCGAACATTTTTTCCATATCAGCACGTGCATCCATACCAATTTTTTTCAACTTTGATCCTTTTTCACCGATGACAATCGCTTTTTGCCCAGGGCGATCAACAAAAATCGTAGCATCAATATAGGTACAAGCAGGCTTCATACGACCAGTTTTCTCATTTAAAGTCGCTTCTTCTGTTTTAAACGATTCAATTTGAACCGTTAAATCATATGGAAGCTCTTCACCCAGTTGACGCATGATTTTTTCACGAATAATTTCAGAAGCTAAGAAGCGTTCAGAACGATCTGTGAGTTGATCTAGTGCATACAATGGTGGTTGAAACGGTAAGTATTTTTCGATCGTATCTCGAAGATGATCAAGGTTAGCGCCACGCAATGCCGATACCGGAACGATCTCAGCAAAATTCATTAATTTAGTACGTTCTTGAATTAGTGGTAATGCCTGATTTTTATTCTCAAATGTGTCCAATTTATTAATGACCAAGATGACAGGCATTTCGGCATTTTTGAGCTTCTCAAGGACTAATTCATCATTTTGAGTCCATTTGTCAGCGTCTACAACAAATAGTACAAGATTTACATCACGCAAGGCTGAATGAGCTGCACGATTCATCATTTTATTGATAGCACGGACTTCTTTCTTATGCATTCCAGGGGTGTCAACAAATACTGCCTGAGATTTCTCACGCGTATCAATACCCACAATCTTGTGTCGAGTTGTTTGAGGCTTACGAGACGTAATCGAAAGCTTCTGACCCAAAATATGGTTCATTAATGTAGATTTACCTACATTCGGACGACCTACAATTGCTACAAAGCCACTTTTGTAGTCTGAGGGAATTGTAGTACCTTGAGAACTAAAAAATTGATTGATTAAATCATTGCCGCTGTCTTGCGACTCGTGATCAGCATCGATGTGATCGGAATGAGTAGTCATGAAGACTTTTGCTCCAAAAATTTTAAAATTTCCGCCGCTACTGCTTGCTCAGCAAAACGACGACTTGAACCCTCACCCATACATTTTGGCAAGCCTTCAACCATACACTCCACTTTAAAATGTTGGTTTGGTGCATCACCCTGAATATCAACAACCTCATACACTGGGAGAGGTTTTTTACGAGCTTGAAGATACTCTTGTAAACGGGACTTAGGATCTTTCAATTGATCTGTTGGTTCAATATGATCTAAATAAGGTTCATACCATTTCAACACAATTGATTCTAACAACTTTAAATCTTGGCTATCAGTATAGATTGCACCAATAATCGCTTCGACTGTGTCAGCGAGTATCGACTCTCTATGATGACCACCAGATTTTAATTCACCAGTACTGAGTATTAAACTCTGACTAAGTTTCAAATCTGTTGCAATTTTGCCTAACGCTTCTTGTCGAACCAAAGTAGCTCGCATACGCGTCAGACGACCTTCGTTTTCATGTGGATAAGCATGATAAAGGTAATTGGCAATAATCATTCCTAACAATGAATCGCCTAGAAACTCTAGGCGTTCATAGTTATGTTTATGGCTAACCGATCGGTGTGTCAATGCAAGTTGAAGTAATTCAATTTTCTTAAACTGATAACCGATGCGACTCAGTAAGCGAGAATCACTTACTTTGAACTGACCTTTGATCAAAACTTTTCTCGAATGTGAGGACTAAATCAATATTAAATAAGAATGGCTTTCTTACTTCATATTTCTTTGTCACTTGTAAACCTTGTTTAGATTTGACAGTCGCAATATCTTTAAACTCAATGTCACGGATATTGTTCATGCTAAATTTCTGCCCCATTGTTGAAGCAAACTGTTGTGGTGTTGTCGCCTTTGAGCTGATTGCAACTTGCTCTTCAATCAATTGATTGATTAGTCGGTCATCCCAATAAGGCTGCCACAATGCTACGAGCACTTTAAGTCCAAATGCCGCAACAATTACCCCTAATAAAATCGCTGTATACGATGCACCACGTTGAGTGTTACGCATTTTTTATTATCCATATATTTGAAGATTACTGAATTTGACCATTACGACTGAATGATGGCAATTTCAAACCAGCTTCTTTATGCATCCATACATAAATTGCTTGTCCTGTTAAATTTGCCTCAGGTACGAATCCCCAGATTCGACTATCAGCACTCTGATCACGGTTGTCACCCATGGCAAAGTAATATCCTTTCGGAACAGTTACTTCCCAGCTTTGACCATTTGTTCTTACAAAGCGATCATTCGCAGTGGCAACATAAGGAAGATCTTGTTTGGTTTGTGCATAATTAAAATGCGCAATAATCGGGTTTTGACCTTCCAAATTACGAACCAAATACTTATGATCACCTAAAGTTTCATAATGATAAATTGAATTTGGCGTGTCTGAAACATCTTTTTCACGATTAAATTCAGTCGATTCCGTTACAACTTTTTCACCATTGATGGTTAATTGATTATTCTCAAAAACGATATGATCACCAGGTAAACCAATAATACGCTTAATATAGCTAATTGATGGGTTTGGTGGATATCTAAATACCGCCACATCACCACGTTCAGGCTCATTGACATTCAACACTTTGGTGTTGCTAATCGGTAAACGAACACCATATTGATATTTGTTCACCAAGATATAATCACCTGTTTCCAATGCCGGAACCATGGATTCAGATGGAATATTATAAGGTTCAAAGAAGAATGAACGCAGCACTAACACAACTGCAAGTACAGGCCAAAAATCATATGCCCATGTAATAATGAAATTTTCATTCCCTTTTCCTTTGGTTGCTCTTTGTTTGAGCACCAATTTATCCAGCAACCACAATCCAAAAAAGATTAGGGTTGCAGGTACGAGAATGAGGTTAAAATCAAAATCCATGGGATATTCCTTGTTGTTATCGCTCTACTTTTAACACAGCTAAGAAAGCTTCTTGTGGGATTTCTACACTACCCACCTGCTTCATACGTTTCTTACCTTCTTTCTGTTTAGCGAGAAGTTTCTTCTTACGTGAAACGTCACCACCATAACATTTTGCCAATACGTTCTTACGCATTGCTTTTACTGTTGAACGCGCGATAATTTGAGCACCAATCGCAGCTTGAATCGCCACATCAAACATTTGACGAGGAATCAAATCTTTCATTTTTTCTACAAGTGCAATACCACGATGACGCGCATCTTGACGGTGACAAATCATTGCCAATGCATCAACTTTTTCACCATTGATCAAGACATCTACTTTTACAAGAGAAGAAGACTCAAAACGGATGAAGTTATAATCTAATGATGCAAAACCACGTGAACATGATTTCAATTTATCAAAGAAATCCATCACGACTTCAGCCATTGGTATCTCAAATGTAATGGCTACTTGGTTTGCCATAAACTTCATATCTTTTTGAACACCACGTCGCTCAACACACAACGTCATTACATTGCCAAGATATTCTTGTGGCACAAGGATATTACATTCTGCGATCGGCTCACGAAGGTCTTCTACAGTAGATCCATCTGGCATTTTTGATGGACTGTCGATATAAACTGTCTCACCACTCTTCATGACAGCTTCGTAAATTACAGTCGGTGCCGATGAAATCAGGTCTAGATCATATTCACGCTCTAAACGCTCTTGAACAATCTCCATGTGCAGCATACCCAAGAAACCGCAACGGAAACCAAATCCTAATGCATCTGAACTTTCAGGTTCAAAGAATAATGCTGAATCGTTAATTTGCAGTTTTTGTAATGCTTCACGGAAAGGTTCAAATTCACTCGAATCAATTGGAAATAAACCAGCATATACCTGTGGTTTAACTTTTTTGAACCCAGGTAAAGTTTCTACTTCCGGCGTTGTAGCAAGTGTAATCGTATCACCAACTGGCGCACCAAAAATATCTTTGATACCAGCAATCACAAAGCCGACTTCACCTGCTTCTAAAATATCAGTTTCTGTATGTTTAGGATTGAAAATACCGACAGAGGTAATGATGTGCGTTTGACCTGTTGATTTCATCAACATTTTATCGCCTTTACGCACACGACCTTGCTTAATACGAACTAAGGATACAACACCTAGATAGTTGTCAAACCATGAGTCAATAATTAAAGCTTGAAGCGGCGCTTCACGGTCACCGGTCGGAGCAGGAATGGTATTCACAAGTGTTTCTAAAACACCTTCGATTCCTAATCCAGTTTTAGCTGAACACGTAGGTGCTTCAGTTGCTTCAATTCCGATAATGTCTTCAATTTCTTGAATAACACGCTCTGGTTCAGCTTGAGGTAAATCAATTTTATTAAGTACTGGAAGAACCTCAAGACCTTGCTCAATAGCTGTATAACAGTTTGCAACTGACTGAGCTTCAACACCCTGAGCTGCGTCAACAACTAAAAGTGCACCTTCACAAGCAGCAAGCGAGCGCGAAACCTCATATGAGAAGTCAACGTGCCCAGGTGTATCAATAAAGTTCAGTTGATATTCTTCGCCATTTGGGTGTGTATAATAAAGCGTCACAGATGCAGCTTTAATGGTAATCCCGCGCTCACGCTCAAGCTCCATTGAGTCTAGAACTTGCGCTTGCATTTCGCGATCTTGCAAACCACCACAGGTCTGAATAAAACGGTCAGCTAAAGTTGACTTCCCGTGATCAATGTGAGCAATGATCGAAAAGTTACGTATATTTTTGATATTTACGGATTTTTTAGCTTGCGCCATGGGTTACCTTGAACAATAAATTGCGCTATGCATGAAATAAAAACTACATAGCAAAAGCTGTTTAACAAATTGCGGACGATTATAGCAGATGGATTTTTCAAAGTATTCATAATAATGAACACCATGTGGTGAAATATTTAATTCGTCCGACTCAAGCAATTCTTTAGTTAGCGGGTAAAGAATAATCTTGAGTGAAATCCAAAGGATTTAATACCTCAGAAATAGGCTGATAAGCTTGAGTAAATGTTGGCGATAATCGTTTAGGTCTGCCTGTCGCAATCTCTACACAGGCCCATTTGGTATTTCCCACAAATAATAATGATTGGTCTGAAGGTCTAAAAAAAGCGTACTGACGGAATGAATACATCGCATTCAAATCATTAAGCCAAGTTCTTAAAATAATTTCATCATTTTCAAAACACGCCTTTCTGTAATTCATGTGATGCTCAACAGCAACCATGGCATGTTTGAGTTCTAGATATTGCTCAACCCCCAAACCCAATTGTTCAATATGTGCTGTTGCAACATCTTGCATCCATTTTACATACACCACATTATTCACATGACCTAAAATATCAATGTCTTGTGCTGTTGCTTTTATTTTAAGGTCAAAGATTGTACTCACTGTATTCCCTTGTATTGCGTATTCATCATCAACATTCGAAAAGATTTTAGTATAATTTTAGGGTTAAATAAAAAAGACCTTGCTATCGCAAGGCCTTTTATTCAATTCATGTTTACTTGATTCTTAATCCGATCATGGCATTTCGCCCTTCACGGATGATACCCACTCGTGCAACTGTATTCGTTTTAAGATTAGCCACCGCTTCCACAAAATCTTGTGTTGTACTTACATTCTTACCATTAATCGAGGTGATCACATCACCAGCCATAATACGAGATTGTGCCGCCAAACCTCCGCGTACAACCTCTTGAATGTAGACACCACCTTTAACACCAAGGCGTGTTTTTTCAACAGGTGCAAGTTCGCGTATCGCAACACCTAATGTAGGTCCACGTTTTTTAGCTTCACTTACATTTTGCGCTTGTGCTGGTGTTTCATCTGGTGCTGATGCAAGTGTTGCTGAAATCGTACGTACACGTTCATCGCGCAAGATTTCTAGCTGAATTTTTTGATTTGGCTGTGTTCTATTTAAGTAATTTAATAGCTCACTCGTTCTTGAAATTGCAGTTCCGTTGTATTTCAAAATAATATCATTTTGCTTTAAGCCAGCGCGCTCTGCTGGGGAATTTGGCGCAATTTCTGTGATTAAAGCACCTTCAGGTTTCGGTAACTTATAAGCTTCTGCAAGGTTACGATCAATTTCTTGTAAATGAACACCAAGATATGAGCGACTGACTTTACCATTTTTCTTTAATTGATCCGCCACATCCATCGCCACATCGATTGGAATGGAGAAAGACAATCCCATATATCCGCCAGTACCACTGAAAATACGAGAGTTCACACCAATCACTTGACCTTGTTGATTAAACAATGGCCCGCCAGAGTTACCAGGGTTTAGCGCGACATCAGTTTGAATAAACGGAACTGATGTTTCACCCAACATATTTCTTGATTTGGCACTGACAATCCCCGCAGATGCCGAGTATTCAAAACCAAACGGTGAGCCAATGGCAAGAACAGGTTCTCCAACTCTTAATTGGTCGATATTCCCAGTCGAAAGTGCTGGGTAGTTCGTACCTTCAACTTTCAGTAATGCCACATCAGTACGTTCATCACTACCAATAACTTTGGCATCAATCTCGCGACGATCATTTAACATGATGGTGATTTGTGAAGCATTTTCTACAACATGATGATTGGTAATCAGGTAACCATCACGGCTAATAAAAAATGCACTTCCAAAACCCGTTTTCTCTTGAGGAGCTTGGCGCTGTGGAATAATAATTTGATTGCCGAAGAATCGTTTCAGTAGTTCAGGTACTTGTTGTTGAAGAATTTCTTCTTGTGTCATTTTCTTAACAACATTCACGCTGACGACACCCGGACTTACTCGCTCTACAAGATTTGAAAAGTCAACAGTAGCCGCCGCTTGAGTTTGCACTGCCGCAGTAAAGACTGCAGCAAAAAGCCCTGATGCTATAACGCGATTTTTCATGTTAAGTGAACTCTCATTTATGATTCTTGGATAAAATAATTTTTAGCACAATCAAAATTCTCTGTGCGTAAATAAATGTTTCTATATTAATAGAAAACAATACTTTACTTAAAATATGATTAAAAACTAATAGTTCAAGTGCATAAAAAAAAATTTGATCAATCAAACTCTTGAATTTTGCTTTAAAAAAGAGCCATATTAACGCACTTTTAAAATTCAGTTTGCGAATGGAAATGCCGAAAAATACAAGTGCGTATCAATTTGATGTGATTATTGTGGGCAGTGGCGGTGCGGGTTTAAGTCTAGCACTCTCATTACCTGATCATTTTAATATCGCAGTGTTAGCAAAATCTCATTTGAAAGATGCCAGCACGTATTATGCACAAGGAGGCGTTGCAGCTGTTCTTGATGAGGCTGATTCTATTCAACAACATATTGATGACACGCTCATTGCAGGTGCTTATCTCTGTGAAAAACAAGCTGTTCAACACACGGTTGAAGGAGGAAAACCCTCTGTTGATTTTTTACTGAAACAAGGTGTTAAATTCACACTAGATGATGAAGATAACTTGCATCTCACACGTGAAGGTGGGCATTCTCAGCGCCGCATTATTCATTCCGCAGATGCAACAGGGAAAGCAATTTCAACCACTTTAGTTGAACGGGCACAAGAAAAAAACAATATTCACATCTTTGAAAATTACATTGCGATTGACCTCATTACAGCGCATAAGTTAGGTCATTTGAATCAGGAAAATCGTGCTTTGGGCTTATATGCTTTAGATGAGCAAACCGAGCAAGTGCATACTTTCTTAGCACCTTTTACTGCACTGGCATGTGGCGGTGCCATGAAAGCATATTTATATACCTCTAACCCTGATATCGCTACAGGCGATGGTATTGCAATGGCATATCGTGCTGGATGCCGCGTAGCCAATATGGAATTTAATCAATTCCACCCAACCTGCTTATATCATCCTCAAGCACGTTCCTTCTTAATTACTGAGGCAATGCGTGGTGAAGGCGCTTATCTTCGTTTACCTGATGGCGAACGCTTCATGCTCCGTTTCGATGAACGTGCTGAGTTAGCACCACGCGATATTGTAGCTCGAGCTATCGACTACGAAATTAAAAGATTGGGTATACGACATGTATGGCTAGATATTACCCACAAATCTCCTGAGTTCATTAAAGAGCACTTCCCTACGTTGTATGCTCGCCTACTCGAGCTGGGTATTGATATTACCAAAGATATGATCCCAGTTGTGCCAGCAGCGCACTACACCTGTGGTGGTGTAGTAGTAGATGAACATAGTCAAACGGACATTCAAGGTCTATATGCGATTGGTGAGACGTCTTATACGGGTTTACATGGCGCTAACCGTATGGCAAGTAACTCACTTTTAGAATGTTTTGTATATGGTATGAGTGCAGCAAAGCATATTCAAGATCAACATCAAAATATTATAGATCACTATGAAGTCCCTGAATGGGATGCTTCTCAAGTCATGAATCCTGATGAAGACGTTGTCATTTTGCAAAACTGGGATGAGTTACGTCAGACCATGTGGAACTATGTAGGTATTGTACGAACGACCAAACGTTTAGAACGTGCATTACATCGCGTTGAAATGCTGAAACATGAAATCACCGAATATTATCAAGATTATCATGTCAGTAAAAATCTAATTGAGCTACGTAACCTTGTACTCGTTTCTGAGATGATTATTCGTTGTGCGATGCAAAGAAAAGAATCACGCGGATTACATTATACCTTGGACTATCCTGAGCCTTCGCAAGAATTACGAAAAACCGTACTCACCCCACCAAATTTTGAAGTGGAAACACCTTTAGTTGAGGTTTAAGTTCAAAATAAAAAAAGCGAGTTCATACTCGCTTTTTTATGCCCTTTTGGGAGGAATTGAGTAAGTTCCAGTAACGTGAGCTATCGGCTCATCATTCCCAACAGAGTACAAGTAAACCTCTCCGACAACTAGAGTTTTGCCAACTTTCATTAATTTACAAACACCTTTGATGTCACAACCACCTTTCGGTTTTTTAAGAAAGTTTATATTCATATTGGTCGTCACTGTAAGACCTACAATACCAATTTCTCCCAGTATTGCGATATACAATCCATAATCGGCTGCTGTCATCATGGTCGGACCTGAAACTGTCCCTCCAGGTCTTAAATCATTTTCATCAACATGATAAATGACTGTAGCACCACGTGGCTCTACTGACACTATTTCACATTTTTGGAGACTTTGTGGAAATTCGGTTTGTAGGAATTTGAATATTTCTTCTTTATTACTGATCATATTGAGTCTAATCGTTTTTCCATAAACAATGACTCAATATAAATCATATTTGCTTTTTTAATTAGCACTTATGCTCAGCTTTCCATGAACTAATTCGTTCAATTGCATCATTAAATACTTGCTCAGGACTTTGTGTTGCATCAATACGCTTAACACGATTCGGCTCTAACTGATGCAATTCAGCAAATCCTGCACGTACTTTTTCAAAAAAAGCTGCTTTTTCTTGTTCAAACCGATCCAATGCTCCACGCGCTCGTGCTCGTTGCATCCCGAGTTCTGTCGGAGCATCCAACCAAAATGTCAGGTCTGGCATTTTTAGGACAAAGTTTTGGTTTAAAAGCGCTAATTTTTCACGGCTTAATCCACGACCTGCACACTGATACGCGAAACTGCTATCACAAAATCGGTCACATAACACAATCGAACCATTTTCAAGTGCAGGTATTATGACTTGTTGCAAATGTTGCGCTCGAGCTGCGTACATCAATAATAGTTCAGTATCATTACTCATTCTTTCTTCATGATTCACCGTCAGAAGTACGGAACGAATTTGCTCAGCGAGCGGAGTACCACCTGGTTCACGAGTTAGAACAACTTGCTTTGATTGCTCAAGGAAGTAGTCACGAATTTTATGGATCAATGTCGTTTTACCAACACCTTCTGTGCCTTCAAAGCTAATAAACACGTCTATTTTACCCCTTATTTTTTAGATCGAATCACAGCAAGATATTCTTGAACAGCGCGATTATGGTCATCTAGATTGGTACTGAATTTGTGACCTCCATTTCCAGTCGCCACAAAATAAATATAGTCAGAATGATCTGGATGCATTGCCGCTTCGATCGCTTTATCACTTGGTAATGCGATCGGTGTTGGTGGCAATCCGTAAATCGTATATGTGTTATATGGTGTCGGCGTTCTTAAATCTTTACGGGTAATGTTGCCCGTATATTGATCGCCCATGCCATAAATTACGGTTGGATCAGTTTGTAAACGCATACCTATTTTTAATCGACGAACGAATACGCCTGAGACTTTATCTAACTCATGATCAACATTGGTTTCTTTCTCAATAATTGATGCCATGATGAGCGCTTCATATTTATTTTTATAAGGCAAATCAGAAGCTCGATTTTCCCAGGCTTTATCTAGTGCCTTCATCTGATGTTGATACAAATCAGTTAAAATTTTACGATCTGTTTCACCCTTCGCAAAAAAATAAGTATTAGGCGCAAATAAACCTTCTGGATGTGAAAATGGAATATTCAATTCCTTTAATATTTCTGCATCACTCAAATGAACCAGCTCTTTCGTCACCAATTCATCATTTTTGAGTGCATTTTTTAACTGCTTAAATGTTGTACCCTCAATGACCAAAATTCGATTCAGTTGTGCATTTTCAGAATTCGAAATCATGTCTAGAACTTGACGGACACTCATTCCCTCTTTAACTTCATAAACTCCAGCTTTCATGCTGTCATGAATCATCAATCGTTGATAAATCTTTAAAATAATGGGAAATGAAACTTGTTTATTTTGAGCTAAACGATCAATAAATTGTGAGTAAGTATCACCATGATTAATCGCGAGCATTTGCTTTTTACCCTCTACAGGATAATCCTTCCATAGACTTGTAGATAGAATCATGGTTGCAAGCAACATTAGGCCTGCAATAATGAGTAAAAGCGCTTTAGGTTTAAAGGATGTCTTGCTGTTCTTTTTCTTTGTTGATTTCTGAGGAGAGGACATAAGCTTTAAATCTGATTAAGTTGAAGGTGGTGAAAAAGATCAATACACGCTTGTGTATCTAATCGACGATCATCAAGGCAAGAGGCGATTTTCATTGGGTGGAGCGCATTACAATAAAATACACTTTGAATGTGAGGAAGCTCATTCAAATCAATTACTCTTTTTTGGAACGTTATACCATAATGATTCATGCGCTCCAAAATTTCAGCACGCATCACCCCATGAACGCCATTATAACGAAGTTCAGGGCAAATCCACGTATCATTCAATCGTATAAAGCAGTTGCTGCTGATTCCTTCAACAATATAGCCTTGCACATCTGTAACTAAGGCTTCTTGAAAACCCTTCTCATCAGCTTCCTGCTTTAGTAACACTTGTTCTAACCGATTCAGTGATTTAATTCCCACCAATTGTGGCATGGTTAAACCCATCGCTCTCTCAAGTAAACCACTCACAATGACTTCATAGTGATGATCAGTCACGTTTTGCGGATAATAATACAACCAAAGATCTGCTGAATGATGAGGTAAACTGTATCCTCGTTGCCCCTCGCCTCGACTCAGTACAATTTTAATCGTCCCGTTTAACTGCTCATATTCTTGCTGTAAATACTGGATAGACTCAGCAATATAGTCAAGATTAGCTTGAAGTGACAATCGCTCAATGGCAGTATTCAATCTTTTTAAATGACGTTCAAATAATTCAATTTTATTATTTCGAATTCTTGCCGTGGTAAAACAGCCATCCCCATAATGGAAGCCTCGATCAAAAATAGATATTGCATCCATTGGCTTGGCATTTTTTAAACAGATCATTTCAAGCAACCTCATTCCGTTCTCATAGTGTAAAAAGTCACTCACAAAATGAATAGCTGTTTTGATCATAACTTTTTCATTTCTTCTTATTTTTTTATTTTAAAAAATTTCCCTATGCTCAAATCATCAAAAAACGACAAACACATAGGAATAATGATGCGTTCTTTTAAAATTGGGGTCATTGCAGCTTTACTTTCAGTCACTTCTGTTTCTACACTCGCAAAAGATTTTTTAAATGTTTCATATGATCCAACTCGCGAACTTTATGACAACTTTAATAAAGAGTTTGGAGCATATTGGAAAAAGCAGACTGGTCAAGATTTGAATTTTAAACAATCTCATGGTGGATCTGGTAAACAAGCGCGTGCGGTAATTGATGGCCTAGATGGAGACGTCGTGACTCTCGCACTCGCAGCAGATATTGATGCGATTGCTGAAAAAACCAATTTATTACCAAAAGACTGGCAGAAAAAATTTCCACAGAACTCTACACCCTATACCTCAACCATCGTGTTTTTAGTCAAAAAAGGCAATCCCAAAGGGATCAAAGACTGGGGAGACTTGATTAAAAATGATGTTGGAATTATTACGCCAAACCCTAAGACATCAGGTGGTGCGCGTTGGAATTACTTAGCAGCATGGGCTTGGGCAAAACACCAACCCGGCGGTAACGATGCTAAAGCACAAGAATTTGTACGAAAAATTTATAAAAATACTAAAGTGCTAGACTCTGGTGCACGTGGTGCAACAACAACTTTTGCAGAGCGTGGCATTGGAGATGTACTCCTGGCTTGGGAGAATGAAGCACATTTAGCTCTTCGTGAACAACCTGGAAAATTTGAAATCATTACACCAACACTTTCCATTCTTGCTGAGCCCCCTGTAGCAATTGTTGAGAAAAATGCGCAAAAAGATGGCAACCTCAATGTAGCAAAAGCCTATTTGAATTATCTGTATTCTCCAGCTGGTCAAACCATTGCTGCCAAAAACTTTTATCGACCACGAAATGCAACGGTACTTTCAAAATATCAATCCGTGTTTAAACCTTTAAAATTAGTCACGATTGATAAAGAGTTTGGAGGTTGGACAAAAGTCCAAAAACAACATTTTGATAATGGCGGGATATTCGATCAAATTGTCAAAGCAAACAGTAATAAATAAATTAAGATTTAAGCTTTAACTTATGGCTTGCCGATCATATTCATGATCGGCATTTTTTTAACAACACACCTAAATCTTTTTTTTTCATATAAAATTCATTTTTAATTATTTTTTATGCATAAAGATTAGATTTATTCTAGCACCATGTAACAGAATATTTTCTTTTGAGGTTGCCATGCGCTTTTCAGCTAAATTAAAACTTGGGGTTCTCGCAGCTTTTGTTTCGGCTGCTTCGCTTAGCGCTTCCGCTAAAGATTTATTAAACGTCTCTTACGATCCTACTCGTGAACTCTACGTAGAAGTAAATAAAGAATTTGGTGCGTATTGGAAATCTCGGACTGGGCAAAACGTCAACTTTCGTCAGTCACATGGCGGTTCAGGTAAACAAGCGCGTGCAGTCATTGATGGTTTAAATGCAGATGTCGTGACTCTCGCACTTGCAGCTGACATTGATGCTATTGCTGAAAAAACTAATTTATTACCAAAAGATTGGCAGAAAAAATTCCCACATAACTCAACACCCTACACTTCCACAATTGTTTTCCTCGTCAAAAAAGGAAATCCAAAAAATATTAAAGACTGGGGTGATTTAGTAAAACCGGGTGTGGACATTATTACACCAAACCCTAAGACGTCAGGTGGCGCACGTTGGAATTATTTAGCGGCTTGGGCATGGGCCAAACACCAACCAGGTGGAAATGACGCCAAAGCACAACAATTTGTTCAGCAAATTTATAAACAAACTAAGGTCTTAGATTCAGGTGCTCGTGGCTCAACTACAACTTTTGCTGAACGCGGTATTGGCGATGTTTTGCTTGCTTGGGAAAATGAAGCTCATTTAGCACTGCGTGAACAACCAGGTAAATTTGAAATTGTCACGCCAACACTTTCTATACTTGCTGAACCACCTGTAGCGATCGTTGAAAAAAATGCAGAAAAATCAGGCAATAAATATTTGGCGCAAGGTTATTTGAATTTCCTTTACTCACCTAAGGGACAACATATTGCCGCGAAGAATTTCTATCGTCCGCGTAATCAAGCTGTATCAAAACAATATTCATCAACATTTAAGCCATTGAAATTGGTCACAATTGATCAAGAGTTTGGTGGCTGGGCGAAAGTACAAAAAGCTCATTTTGAGAATAATGGTATTTTTGACCAAATTACCGAAGCCAATAACACAAAAAAATAATCAGTGGAGCATGACATGATACATACACTCATTGTACCCGGCGTCGGCGGAAGTGATGAAAATCATTGGCAATCATGGTTGCAACGTCAAGTCATGCCATGCTCACGTGTTCAACAAGATGATTGGAACTTTCCCTTACTTTCAGATTGGATCAATCGTTTTGTAGAAAAAATTTCGCAGATTGATGAACCCGTACAGATTGTTGCACATAGTTTTGGCTGTTTAACGTCAGTCGCTGCTTTGCATCAACACCCAGAAATAGCACAGAAGGTTAAACAACTGGTTTTAGTTGCTCCAGCCAATCCAAGTCGTTTTGGTGAGAATGGTTTTGCTCGTTTGAGTTTGACTGATTATAGTTTTTACTTTCATCAAATTAAGATTAGCGTTCCCACAAAAATGATCATCAGTGAAAATGATCCGTGGTTAGGTTTTGAGGATGCAAAAAAACTAGCAAAATCATGGGGTGTAAAGCCGATTAACTTAGGTCAAGTCGGTCATATTAATGTTGATTCAGGATTTGGACCATTTCCAGAGATCTTCGATTTTTTGATTCATGAAAAGTTGTCGAACTATATCAATAGTATTGATAATGGCAAGTTGTATTACAAATTTGCAATTTAAAGTTCGCCACTTATTCTTGATAAATTTTTCAATTCAATTGCTTATTGATTACGGTAAGCTTTTTCTCTCATTTGAGGAGTAGTCATGTCGCAGCGATCCCGAGTGCTGCCAGGATTTGGTCTATCTCTAGGCTTTACCCTAGCGTATTTATCTTTAATTGTGCTCATACCCTTGTCGGCTGTTTTTATTAAGTCTTTAGGTATTGGCTGGGAAGGTTTATGGGAGATTTTAAGTTCTGAGCGTATCTTAAAATCATTACAACTAAGTTTCAGTGCTGCACTCATTGCTGCCTTCATTAATGTTGTATTTGGCTTATTACTCGCTTGGTGTCTCGTGCGCTATAGTTTCCCTGGTAAAAGAATTGTTGATGCATTAGTTGATTTACCCTTTGCGTTACCAACAGCTGTTGCTGGGATTGCATTAACATCTTTATATGCTCCGACAGGCTGGATTGGTCAATATCTTGAACCCTTAGGAATTAAAGTCGCTTATAGCCCTATTGGGATTACATTAGCCCTGATATTTATTGGCTTACCTTTTGTGGTTCGTACAGTACAACCTGTACTAAGTGACTTAGAGACTGAACTTGAAGAAGCAGCGTCAGCATTGGGTGCAAATCGACTACAAATTGTAACCAAAGTGATTTTACCGATTCTTTTCCCTGCATTAATCACAGGATTTGCTCTCGCATTTGCCCGTGGCGTGGGTGAATATGGTTCGGTCATCTTTATCGCAGGTAACCAACCCTTCGAAACTGAAATTGCGCCATTAATGATTATTTCTCGATTGGAAGAATATGACTATGCAGGTGCAACAACGATCGCCGTTGTCATGCTCCTTATTTCATTCGCTATCTTGTTCTTGATTAACTTGTTACAAGCATGGGCGAGTCGTCGTACAGGGAGAACTGCACAATGAGTTTGAATACAAATAGCAATGCTTTAGCGGAAAAATTGCAATCTCGTGATGCGACGCGTGAACCGACTTGGGTTCGTTATACACTCATTGTCATTGCCATGATTTTCTTCCTCAGTTGCTTAATCCTGCCTTTGATTTTAGTTTTTGTTGAAGCATTCAAACAGGGTATCGGCGTTTATGCGCAAGCTTTAGTTCATCCAGACACGTTGTCGGCTGTAAAACTCACCTTACTAACAGCTGCAATTGCTGTACCGCTCAACGTAGTATTTGGTGTGGCTGCAGCTTGGTCTGTTGCGAAATTTAATTTCCGTGGTAAATCCATATTGACCACGATTATTGATATGCCTTTCTCAGTATCTCCCGTAATCGCAGGTCTGATGTTGGTATTGATGTTTGGTACGCAAGGTTGGTTCGGTGGATGGCTGATGGATAACGACATTAAGATTCTATATGCCGTTCCAGCAATTGTACTAGCAACCATCTTTATTACAGTTCCTTTTGTGGCGCGTGAGCTCATCCCACTGATGGAAGCTCAAGGTACAGAAGAAGAGGAAGCGGCAATCGTTTTAGGTGCTTCAGGCTGGCAAACTTTTTGGAAAATCACGATTCCAAATATTAAATGGGGCTTGATATACGGGGTTATTCTTTGTAACGCACGTGCAATGGGTGAATTCGGGGCAGTCTCTGTAGTATCGGGTCATATTCGTGGAGAGACCAATACATTGCCACTGCATGTAGAGATTCTCTACAACGAATATACCTTTAGTGCAGCATTTGCTGTTTCATCCCTCTTGGCTTTATTGGCGATTGTGACATTGATTCTTAAAACATGGGTCGAAATTCGCCAAGAGAAATTAAGCAAACGTAATGAAGATTCTACAGTTTAAAGGAAGTATCCGATGAGTATTCAAGTTAAAAATATTGAAAAACACTTTGGTGCTTTCCATGCACTAAATAATATCTCCCTAGATTTTCCTGATGGTCAACTCGTTGCATTGTTAGGACCTTCAGGCTGCGGTAAAACGACTTTACTTCGCATTATTGCTGGTCTTGAATCTGCTGACAGCGGTCAAGTGATCCTTGAAGGTCAAGACTCAACGAATGTTCATGTTCGTGAACGTCAAGTTGGCTTCGTATTCCAACATTATGCTTTATTCCGTCATATGACAGTATTTGACAATATTGCTTTTGGTTTACGTGTTCGTCCACGTTCTACACGCCCCTCAGAATCTGAAATAAAAAAACGGGTTACACGACTACTCGATTTAGTTCAATTAGGATTCTTAGCAGATCGTTATCCAGCACAATTGTCTGGTGGACAGCGTCAACGTATTGCACTTGCACGTGCGCTTGCAGTTGAACCTCGTGTACTACTTCTGGATGAGCCATTTGGCGCACTTGATGCTAAAGTTCGTAAAGAGTTACGTCGCTGGCTGAGAACTTTACACGATGAACTTCACATCACCTCGATTTTTGTAACTCACGATCAAGAAGAAGCGCTTGAAGTTGCAGATCAAATCATTGTAATGAATAAAGGCAATGTTGAACAAATTGGCTCACCTCGTGAAGTTTATGAAAAACCAGCAACGCCTTTTGTATTTGACTTCTTAGGTCAAGCGAATAAGTTCGAAGGTCATAATCAAGCGGGAATCGTACAGATCGGAAATGATCGCATTCAACTGCCTTTAGCTAAAGATGCGCCTGAAGGTAAAGTGATTGCCTTCATTCGACCAGATGAGTTCCAAATTCATGCTCAACCTACAGATAATGCAATTCAAGCAACGTTCTTACGTGAAGTTTGGATTGCAGGAAAAGTGATTGCCGAACTTCAAGGTCAATATGGCAATCTCATCGAAATTCTACTCACTCCAGATGAAGCTAAACTGCATCAATTCCGCCCAAATCAATCGGTTTGGTTAACGACTAATACATTGCACTTATTTGCACAAGAAAACGCATAAAAATGTGTAGATGGGGCTTTTATATAGCCCCATCATTTTAAAGGTAACAAAGACTATGAACTTTCAACAATTAAGAATTATTCGAGAAACCGTCAGACAAAATTTTAATTTAACGGAAGCTTCCGCTGCCCTTTACACGTCTCAATCAGGCGTAAGTAAACATATTAAAGATTTAGAAGATGAATTAGGTGTTCAACTATTTATCCGAAAAGGTAAACGCTTATTAGGGTTAACTGAACCTGGTCAAGCTTTGCTCGGTATCGTAGAGCGCATGCTGGTCGATGCAGACAATATTAAAAGATTAGCCGATGATTTTAATCGTGTAGATGAAGGTACATTAACCATCGCAACCACTCATACTCAAGCGCGATATGTATTACCACCTATCGTAAATTCATTCAAAAAATTATTTCCGAAAGTCCATTTGATTTTGCAACAAGCAAGCCCAACTGAAATCACTGAAATGTTACTTTTAGGCGATGCTGATATTGGTATTGCGACTGAGAATCTAACTACTGAAGAAAACTTAGCAAGTGTTCCTTTTTATAACTGGAAACACAGTATTATTACACCTCAAGGTCATCCACTTACTCAAATAGCATCACGAGAGATTAGCTTAGAACATTTGGCAGAGTATCCGATTATTACCTATCACGGTGGTTTTACGGGACGTTCAAAGATTGATAAAGCCTTTGAAGACTCAGGACTTGATGTTGATTTAGTGATGTCTGCGCTTGATGCTGATGTAATCAAAACTTATGTTGAATTAGGTATGGGTGTCGGGATTGTCAACGATGTAGCCTACGATACAGAACGTGATCATCGCTTAAAACAAATTGATACTGATTTATTTGGGGTGAATACCACTTGGATTGCTGTACGTAAAGGTCATTTGTTACGTGGATACGGTTACGAGTTTATTTCGCTATGTGCACCTAGTGCTGATATCAAAGCGTTAAAACGAGTAGCTTATCCTGAAGATTAACAAGCTACAAATAATAAAGGCACCATAGCGCCTTTATTATTTGCATTAACTTGCATAAAAAAACGAGCCGAAGCTCGTTTTTTTTAATTGGATCTTACCAGTGGAAGCTCACACCCACTTTACCGACTGGAAGCCACTCATATTTGTCTTTAGATTCAATTTTCGCTTCTAAAGCTTCAGCTGCATCAGCACCAGTACCAGTACCACCAACTTCAGCTAAACCTACTGACGTAATATTTGCAGAAGGGTTACCAGTGTAATAAGCACCTACTTCACCAAATACACCGAAGTTTTTATTGATTTTAGGAGCAAAACCAAAACCTACGTATGGAGCAAAGTCATTTTTGTATGACATTTTACCATCGATGAAACCTTGACCAGATGGAGCGTTGTAATTTTTGCCATCAATCTTAACAACATCATTCGTATTGTTTAAGCGCTTAGTAACATCGTATTCATTATCGATATATGCTACACCAGCAGCCATATATAGACCTTGAGCCCATGGATTTTGACTCGCGCCCCAAGGACGAATCTCAGCATTTAAGTATGCCAAACTATTATCCATATCTAAATCGTACTTAGTACCGTCAATAGATAAATCATCAGACCAAGAGATATCACCACCGTTGTAACCTAAAGCAAGACCAACGTATGGGTTAGCAGTCCAAAGTAATGCACCACCGTAACCAGTTGTACCAACTTCAGCACGAACACCAGTAGGGATTAATTGATTAGCTTCAAATACATTACCTGTACGTACAACTTGAGTGTCCGCCATAGCGAAGCCTGAAACAGATAATGCTGTTGTAACAGCGAGTAATTTTAACACTTTCATTTTTTTCTCCTCAAAGAAATGAGTTGTTCTTTAATCATTAATGTGTTCGACTCGGAAGCATCTTAATGGAGATTTCAAAGCTGGTTAATATTCAAATTGATGCTTTTTTGTTATTTTTTGATACAATTTTGATTTAGTTGTTGTTTTATAAATAATTTGCACTTAAGTCTTTTATTAACTTTTATTAACATACTTATAAAGAATAGTCATTATTGTCGGACATTTTTTCAGGATTAATTGTAATTTTTATAATCAATTTAGTGTAAAATCTTTGAAATTTTTTTTGGAAGAGAAGATTATGTCTCAGCTTTCGTCAATCATCGAACAAGCGTTTGAAGATCGTGCAAACTTCACAGCTACAGATTGCCCTGCTGAAATTCGCCAAGCAGTCGAGGAAGCAATTGCTGGATTAGATAATGGTTCATTACGTGTTGCTGAAAAGATTAATGGTGAATGGGTTGTTCATCAATGGTTAAAAAAAGCTGTTCTATTGTCATTCAAACTTAATGATAATAAACCAATCGAATCATGCGATCTCCAATTCTATGACAAAGTAGACACTAAATTTACAGGTTGGACTGAAGAGCAATTTAAAGCAGCTGGTGTACGTGTTGTACCGCCTGCAGTTGCACGCAAAGGTTCTTATCAAGCTAAGAATGTTGTACTTATGCCATCTTATGTCAACATTGGTGCTTATGTTGATGAAGGTACAATGGTTGATACATGGGCGACTGTAGGTTCATGTGCGCAAATTGGTAAAAATGTTCACCTTTCTGGTGGTGTTGGGATTGGCGGTGTACTTGAGCCTCTTCAAGCGAACCCTACGATCATTGAAGACAATTGTTTTATCGGTGCACGTTCTGAAATCGTTGAAGGTGTAATCGTTGAAGAAGGTTCAGTGATTTCAATGGGTGTTTACATTGGTCAATCAACTAAGATTTATGACCGTGAAACAGGTGAAATTCACTACGGTCGTGTTCCAGCAGGTTCAGTGGTAGTTTCTGGTAGTCTTCCTTCTAAATGCGGTAAATACAGCTTATATGCTGCAATTATCGTAAAAAAAGTCGATGCTCAGACTCGTGCTAAAACAAGTTTGAACGACTTATTACGCGCTGACTAATTTTTTTATACTTTATAGTATTTGGAGTACACTCCACATCTCTACGGTTAGTAATAATCGTAGAGATTTTTCTTTTATATAATCTCTATTTTAGTTTGGTTTTGTCGATATGAGTAATTTGCGATCTTCCGCTATTCCTGTTTCTGATCCGTCTGCGGGGTTACGTATTACGGAGATCTTCTATTCATTACAAGGTGAAGCCAACACTTCAGGCTTACCTACAGTGTTTATACGCTTAACAGGTTGTCCACTGCGTTGTACTTATTGTGATACCACCTATTCTTTTGAAGGCGGTGAACGTCAGTCTTTAGAGGATATTATCCAGACCACGCTTGATTTTAAGACACCCTATATTTGTGTTACTGGTGGTGAACCATTAGCTCAACCCAATGCATTACCGCTCATGGAGCGTCTAGCAGATTTAGGCTGTGAAGTTTCCCTTGAAACGAGTGGAGCGCTAGATGTTTCAAAAGTGGATCGTAGAGTTTCTAAAGTCCTAGATTTAAAAACACCAACTTCAGGTGAAGACTCACGTAATTTAATGAGTAATTTAGACCATTTAACTCACCATGATCAGATTAAATTTGTCATATGCAATCGTGAAGATTATGAATGGTCTAAACAACAAGTGAATCAATATGAATTGCACAAGCGTGTAAGTACAGTTTGGTTCTCACCTGCGTTTGCTGTAGAAAAAGGTGCTGCAAAGTTACCGCAACTTGCACGTGATTTAGCACAATGGATCTTAGAGGATCACTTACCAGTTCGTTTCCAGCTTCAATTACATAAGTTGCTCTGGAATGACGAAACAGGTCGTTAAAACGTAAAAAAATAGCTCAAATTAAAACAGTACAGCACTTTTCTGTACTGTTGTTTGAGACAAAATGATCTTTTAGTGTGCTGACACTTTAATGGTCGTGCCATTCAAATTAATCCCTTTCATTGAAATATCCCCAATCTTATTATTTATTGTTGATGCATCCCCAACGCCTACCCCCCATAACATGGCATTAAAACCATTTTGATCTCCAAGACGATTTATTTTGAGTTCCAGTCCATCTGTACGTATCGAACCTGCAACATCAAAATCAAGATTATTGATGCCAAAACGCCCTGGTTGAGTATTTTTTAAATTAATAAATTCTACTCCAAATGCGCCACCACCATCATGATCGTGGACTTTAAAGCCTTCTAAACGTAATCCATCTTTAAATATTCCATTGAGTTTTAAAAGACTGCCTTGAGGTGCTGAACCGAGCTGAATATTGGTTGAGAGGTTGGATACATAAAATTTCATATTATCCATAATTTTAACGGGGTCACTATAGCCTCGTCCTGTTGGACTAACTTGACCCGATTTACCCACCCAAATATCACCGGTATTAATAATAATATCTTCAGGAACAAATACACCTAAATTCAGAAAAGGGCCTGTAGTACTACTCCCTCCTTGAGCATCGATTTTTAAGGTAATACTAATATCTGCCGAACCAGAAGAAAGTGATAATGGATTCTTACTACGACCATTCGCTGTACCGAAAATTAAGGCACCTGCTTTTGTGTTTCCTTCGTTGTAATCTGGCCCGAATCCACTGTTATCGTGCCAAATCAAATCAGCTTGAATGGGTCCACCTGGTAAAAGGCTAATCGTAATACCATCTTGTGCTGCATATGTTGACAATTCTTGATCTGAAAGCTCCTCAAATGCAAAAGAATTTGTACTGATCAACGCAGCAGTGGTTAAAATTAAAGTATTAATTTGATTCATTTTCATTCCGTAAAAATTATTTTTGTAAGTTTTAATCAAGTGTTTGTTAAATTATATTTAATATTTAAACAAAAACAACAACTGTTTAAACTTTATTCGACTCAAAAGAGAGTTTTATCTCATCTTCTAAAACGAACATTTCGCGTTCTTTATAATGATCTCATTTAGTTTTGTGACTTATGCAGATCTATATATTCAAAAAATTTATACCCCATTATTCTTTATATAATCAGTTATAATTCATTTTTTATTTACTTTAATTTTTTGGAGTTCTCCTATGCGCCCTCGTGCCATTGTATTGTTATCAGGTGGTTTAGACTCAACGACTTGCTTGGCTTGGGCGCAAGCACGCTATGAATGTATCGCTTTAAGTTTTATGTATGGTCAACGCTCAACAACTGAATTGGATGCTGCACGTAAACTGACACAACAAGCAGGCGTTGAACATCGCGTGATTAATATAGATTTGGGTAATTTAGGTGGTTCTGCATTAACTGATCATTCCATTGATGTTCCTGATCAAGAACAAGAAGGGATCCCTGTCACTTATGTTCCAGCACGTAATACGATTTTCCTGTCTTATGCACTTGCAGCAGCAGAAGTGTTTGACGCAGAAGCCATCGTAATTGGAATTAATGCGGTAGATTATTCGGGTTATCCAGATTGTCGACCAGAATTTATTGAAGCATTTGCCAATATGGCAAGATTAGCGACAAAAGTAGGTGTGGAAGGAAAACCTCTTAAATTTGAAACACCTTTACTACAATTATCCAAAGCAAATATTATTCGCTTAGGCATCGAACATGGCGTAGACTACAGTCAAACGGTGTCATGCTATCAAGCAGATGACCAAGGACGAGCTTGTGGAAAATGCGACAGCTGTCGTTTGCGTAAACAAGGTTTTGCAGATGCTGGCGTTGAAGACCCAACTCGTTATATACCGTAATAACAGGGTGCCATATATGAAAAATTTAAAATCAAACATTATTCTTTCAGCGATTGTTTCTGCTGCAGCACTTTTCGGTTCTGCGGCTCAAGCAAATGAGCCGAATAATAAAATGCAGCAAGCCTACAAAAGTACTAACGTAAAATCTGCACTGATTAATGTTTGTAAGGAAGAAACTGCTAAAGGGAACAAGCTTTCTGCTACTGAAGTCAGCAAATATTGTACATGTGCAATTGAAGCAGACGGCAAGCTAACTAATGCTCAAAAATGGGAAATCCAAAGTGCGATTAACCAAAAGAAAAGCCCTTCTACTTTAGCTATCGTGAAGAAACAGAACGCTGATCTTCAAGCATGCTTCGGCCCACAGTTAACGTCTAAGCTACAGTCGTTAACAGAGGAAGCAATGAAAGCAGCACAAGCTAAAAAATAATCGCAGTTTACATAAGATAGCCACCTCGTGTGGCTATTTTTTTTGAATTCCCCTATAAATGTAGTGACAAATTTTGAGGAAAATATAATGTCTACGGAAACGATTAGTTTACCCAATCAAACATTCCCAACGACTACAGGTTCTGTGAATTTAACTGAGTTGAATACAGATTGGCTCATCATTTATTTTTATCCAAAAGATTCAACACCTGGGTGTACAACGCAAGCTGTTGGTTTTTCATGTTTGAAAGATCAGTTTGATGCGCTTCATACCACTATTTTCGGTGTTTCTAGAGACTCAGTGAAAGCCCATCAAAACTTCACCGAAAAGCAATCTTTAACAATTGATTTGATTAGCGATAAAGAAGAAGTGCTTTGCCAACACTTTGATGTGATTAAAGAGAAAAATATGTATGGAAAAAAAGTGATGGGGATTGAGCGCTCAACTTTTATTTTTCATCAAGGAAAACTCGTTAAAGAATATCGTAAAGTCAAAGCTGCAGGGCATGCTGAACAAGTGCTTGAAGATTTAAAAGCTTTGCAAAGCTAATAAAAAACCCACGATTGACGTGGGTTTCATCTATTTATACTTCTTTTTAACTACGATTAGAAATCAAAACTTACACCAAGTTTATAAGTTCTTGATCCACCAATCAGCGCATAATTCGAGTTAAAAGCACCTTCCCAATATTTTTTATCTGTAATGTTATCAACATTAGCTAAGAACGTCGTATTCACGCCACCAAGCTTGGTCTTATAACGTGCACCTAGATCGATGACGGTATAATCTGGAAGTTGCAAGGTATTGGTATCATTTAAATACTGTTCGCTGACATAACTTGCTCTGGCATTTAAATTTAATCCTTCGAGTTGTGGGACATCATAATCCACCCCAAGCGTTGCAGTAAAATCAGGTACACCAAAAACTTGATTTCCTTGATTCATTTGAGCTTTGGAATATTTTGCATCAATATAAGCCATACTTCCCATTAGGTTTAAATCTTCAGTAATCGCTCCAGAAAATGACCACTCAATGCCGCGTGATCGAGTTTCAGCACCATCTGTTGTAATTTGATTAATTGTTACACCATTTTCTGTATAAGGTTCAATCGACTTGCTCATCGTGCTTGGTTTTTCAATTTGATAAAGTGCCAGCGTATTCAGCCAAGTTCCATGCTGATGTTTTGCACCTAACTCATATTGCTTCGTCACAAACGGCGCAAAAGTGACTTTGTCGTTTGCATCATTGACATTATCAACGGTCGATCCTTCTGATAACCCTTCTACATAGCTTGCATATAGTGACAAGTCTTCACCAAAAGGTTTAACGACGATCCCTAAACTTGGTGAAATACGGTCTTCTTGGTAATTTTTTTTGGTCTGTAAATTATTCGTTTCAATATCTTGATAACGAGCGCCTACAATCAATTGAAGCTGATCATTCAATAATGAAATTTGATCAGTCAATGTATAACTGATGTACTTATTATCTGCTAAAGGTGCAATTTCTGGACGCTGTAAAGGCATATTGCCTTCTTTACTTGGGTCATAAAGATTGGTGTTAAAATCTACAGGAGGAGCTCCACGTCCTTTATGTTGATCCGATTTTTTATTTAAATAATCTGCACGCAATCCAACATTATGCTGTATTCCAGCAGTATCAAATTTTCCTTCAACCCCAATGTGTGCTGTTTTATTTTTTTCATTTGCACCCACTCGGTAATATTGTGAAGAGGCATCGCCGTCTTCATTCTTTACGATCATTCGTGTACCGAATAAATGACCATCATATGATTTTTCAGCATATCCTAGACCAGCAAAGGTTTTCAAATAGGGTGAAAATTGATATTCACCTGATAAGCCAGCAAATTTACTGTCAGAATTCCCTTCTAACCACGGAAAATAGTTTTGGTCACCTTTAGGCGGTGCAATGACTTTATTAACTGTATCTTTTCCACCCAGTGCAACCATTGTTGGTGACCCACCATCGCGATTTTGCTTAATAGCATAACTATCAAAATTAATTTTAAGTTTATCCGTGGTGTAATCCGCAGCGATGGAACCAAGAACTATGCGATCATTCATATCATTAATGATATGTTCACCATCACCATATGCACCATTGACCCGAACACCAAACTCACGGTTTGCACCAAATCGTCTTGAGACATCAATACCTGATTGATAGTAGCCGCCATCTTGGTATTGTGTGTTTAGTCTTGTCATGTCTTGGTCAGCGCGTTTAGAGTTGGCAATGACCACACCACCAACGCCTCCATTCGGTGCCATACCAGCGACAATTGCATTTGGTCCTTTCAAAACTGTCACTGATTCTAAAAATTCAGTCGGCACTTTTCCGTATGGTGCAATACCATAAAATCCGTTGTAGTTCATATCCTCATGATTTAAGTCAAAACCACGAATTTTGAAGTTTTCGTTTAAATGACCTTGATTTGTCGTCAGTCGAATACTGGCATCATTTTTTAAAACATCACCTACGGTGGATGCCTGTCTTTCTCGTATTAATTGCTCCTCATATTGCATTACAGTGAATGGTGTATCGATTAATTTTTTTTCACCTAAAGCACCTAACTTAGATACATTGCTTAATTTTCCATCTGCATAAGCATTTATCGCTTCAGCTTGTGTTGTAATCGTAGGAAGTTGGTTTTGATCATTTGCCCATGTGATAGTCGCTATACCGCCACTCATCATAAGAACACTTACAGATTGAGAGAGTAATTTGGTACTGTAATTTTTCATTTTCGGAACAATTAATAATAATGAGAATCATTATTATATGATTCTCATTATTATATTTATGTGAGTTTTTGTTCATTAAATGTTGTCATCTAATCGACGTACAAGCTTTAGAGGAATTTATCTAATCAATATTCATATAATTAAGTGATAGGCGATGTACCACATGATTAAAGCAATCAAAATATCCAAGACTTGCCATGCGCGGGGATTGTGAAAGTAAGCTGATAGATAATGCGCACCAAAACCCAAACTAAAGAAAAATAACCATGATGCTGTGATCGCACCGATAGCAAACGATAATAAGTGATCTTCAAATTGCGTTGATATCGCACCTACAAGCACGATAGTATCTAGATATACATGGGGATTTAGCCATGTGAATGCCAAGCAAATGAGAATAATTTTAAACCATGAAACAGCCGTATGATGATCAAGACACATCGATTTTTTGGTCGAAAACGCTTGATAAAAATGATGGGCACCATATACAACTAAAAATGTAGCCCCACCCCATTGTGCATACGTCATTATTTGTGGATGGCCTGAGATAAACTTCCCAAATCCAAATACCCCAGCCAAAATTAGAAGTGAGTCTGAAAAGGCACAAATGAGGCAAATGGATAAAACATATTCTTTTTTTAAGCCCTGTTTGAGCACAAAAGCATTCTGAGCACCTATCGCCATAATCAAACTTAAACTCGTTACAAAGCCATTAAACAGTACGGATAAAGACATAAAACACCTAATATTTATCATTAGGCGGATTATGAACAATTCAATCTTAAATTGAGTATTATTAAATTAATATTAAGTTCATTAAGTTTTATTAAATCATGATTTTCAATTATAAAGACTGTGTCGCGTTTATCACCGTGGCGGAAACTGGAAGTTTTGATCTGGCTGCTAAAAAGCTTTGTCTCTCTGCGGCTGCAATTACTCTTCGAATCCAACAATTAGAACGGCAGATTGGGCAAACATTAATCCTGAGAGAACGACCTTGTCGTGTGACACATTCAGGTGAAATATTGCTTGAACATTTATTAAGGCAAAAGCGTCAAGAAGAAAATGTTCTGCAGCTTATTCAGGGAAAAAGTCAAAATTCTGAGTTTTATAAAATTATCATTGGAACGAATGCAGATTCATTAGAAACTTGGCTTTTGCCTGCGATTGCTGAAAAGTTAATAGAGCATAAAATCACAATACAACTTCGAATAGATGATCAGGATCATACGCATCAATTAATGGAATCAGGCTATGTAAATGCATGTATAAGCGCTGAATCCCAACCCATGACAGGTTGCCACTCAGAATTTTTGTTCACGATGCGTTATCAAATGGTGTGTACGCCAGAATTCAAATTAGCATGGTTTAAAAACGGACTAAATCGCGATTCCTTTCGCCGTGCGCCTGCGGTCATCTTTAATGATAAAGATCATTTACATGAAACTGTTCTACTCAATCAATTTGGATTACCGCAATCTAGTTATCCATATCATTATGTCCCCTCTTCTAAGTCATTTGTCGATGCAATCCAACTCGGCTTAGGCTATGGCATGGTGCCTGAACTGCAAATTCAAGACTTACTCGATCAAGGACAATTGATTTGTTTGTTGCCTGAGGCAACACAAGACGTTGATCTATATTGGCATCATTGGAAACAGCAGTCCCCACAACTCAAACATATTACTGACATACTCATGACATTAAAAAAGCAGTGATTGAATCACTGCTTTCTTTTTATCGATTTAGTTGGCTTTCCATTGCCCTTCAAGCTTGATATTCACTTTTTCGCCAATTCCACCAATCGCTTTGCGCATACCAAAATCACTACGGTTGATGACTGTTGAAGATTGTACATTCAACACATTTGGATTCGATGCATTTGGAGTTAAAGTTGTCTCAAATGAAACTGGACGTGTCACACCACGCATAGTGAGTTGTCCATCAAATTTGTATTTATTATTTCCTAAAGCACGAATTTGATTACTTTGAAAGGTCACAGTTTTATATTTGCTTGCATGAAAGAAACTGTCACCAAAGACCATATCCTTTAAAGAGTTTTTGCTCAGTTTAAGGCTATTCACATCCATCACAAATTTAGCTGAACCTTGATTAGGCTGTGCCGGATCAAAATTCATCTGTGATTGATACTTTTGAAATTGCCCATTTACAATCGACATTCCTGCAGATCGGATATCAAAGCTGATCTTACTGCTAGGTGATAGTGTCCATGTTTGCGCTTGAGCAAAAACAGAAGCAGACAATAGCACTGTGGCCAAACTCATTTGTGTAATAGTACGCACGATTTCCCTCGGTTTTCTTGTGTTAAACACAATCATTCAATTGATTCACTCAAACTTGTACTGTCTTGACGTTGGTATTTAGTTTTCAGTTGTTGGTAAATTTCTAAATTTTGAAACGCTTGTAAAAATTGAATGGTTCCGTGGGGAAGTTCTTTTTCCATAATTTCCCCCCGATAGTATGCTTCACGAAGTGGTGTTGCAGAAATTGCACCTTTTAAACTATCGAGTTCCAACATCTCCCATTCTGGGAAAAATTTTAGATAATAAGATGAGTCATCTTTAAAGTGACCGATTAAGCCGACTTGATCACTTGGCTGTACTACATCCGCCACTAAAGATTTGACCAATTTTTGCCATTTTTCATCATTATAAACATCAATGACGTGTACAAATTTGATTCTTGCCTGTTGATCAGGAGAAAAGTTAGACAAAATCATCTGTTCACGTTCAATGGCTAAAAATGGATTTTTTATATTCCGCTCTAATTGAGCAGAACCAAGCGCTAAAATAACGTTCTGGCTATGCGTCAGCGCAATTTTAATGGTTTCCATATGTGCCAAATGAAAAGGCTGAAAACGTCCGATATAAACCAAATAATCAAATTTATAATTCATCGCCAAGTCACGTTTATGAACTGATCAGTTATGTCACTCTTCGCCAGAATACGACATAATAGATTTCATAAAATCTATATTAATTGAAAGCAAGGATAGTACGATGTCATTAAGTTGTATTCAACAACCTCATGAGCATTTAAATGCAAAATTAGAAGATGGTGTGCTGACCTTGGCGATTAATCGTCCTAAAGCCAAAAATGCATTATACGGCGAATTATACCTATGGATCGCCAAAGCCCTTAATGAAGCAGACAAAGATCAAGCTGTTCGTGTGGTCATTTTACGTGGCGAAGATGCGGATTTCAGTGCTGGTAATGATATGCAAGACTTCATGAAATCTGCGGCGATGAAAGATCAAATTCGTCCAGAAGATGGTCCTCCTTTTGTGCTTTTAAAATCTGCTGCTAAATTTTCTAAACCACTGATTGCTGCGGTACGTGGTGTTGCAATTGGTATTGGCGTAACGATCTTATTGCATTGTGACTTAGTTTATGCAGATAACACTGCTTTGTTCCAAATTCCATTTGTAAGCTTAGGTCTTTCACCTGAAGGCGCATCTAGTAAATTACTAGCACGTCAAGCAGGTCATGTGAAAGCAGCAGAACTTTTATTAACTGCTGATAAATTCGACAGTGAAAAAGCATTGGCTGCAAACTTGATCAACAGTATTGAATCTGACGTTTATGCAACTGCCGCTCAAAAAGCCACTCAACTGGCTTCACTACCACTTGCTTCTCTCGTGCAATCTAAAGCCTTAATGAAACATGATGTTGATGAGATCGTGTCCTGGATTGATCATGAAGCAGTAATCTTTATGGGGCGCGTCGGTTCTCCAGAAATGATGGAAGCTGTACAAGCTTTTATGCAAAAACGTAAACCTGATTTCACACAATTTAATTAAGCTAAAAGATCCGAGTCTCACGACTCGGTGAATACTCTCTATCTAAGGAATGGATCATGACGACTGAAAAAAAACGCTACTACGAACCTGCACCACAAGGCATTGATGTTGAAAATTTCAAAAAGGTCGTGACCAGTCGTCGATCTGTTCGGAAGTTTACAGGAAAACCTATACCGTCTGATATCCTCGATCAATGTTTAGATTTAGCACTCTTGGCCCCTAATTCATCTAACTTACAACCTTGGACTTTTTATGTTGTCCAAAATCCTGAAAAGAAACAAAAGATTGTAAAAGCGTGTCTAAATCAATGGGCTGCGCGCACAGCGGCTGAATTGATTGTCTGTGTCGCACGTACAGATCGAATTAATGAAATGGCAAAGCTGAATATTCAAGAATTTCCATTTCCTGAGATTCCTCCACTCGTCAAAAAATATTACACCTATATTCCACTGAATTATAAAACGGGTTACTTAAATGCAATTGGTAACTTTAAGAAAGTAACTTTCAAAGTAGCACGTACTTTTGACAAACAAATGCCTGTTACCGCTTTTACACCTGCGGATGCCAAACTTTGGGCAGCGAAGACAACAGCTTTAGCCTGCGAAAATCTTGTACTCGCGCTCAGAGCTTATGGATTCGACAGTTGTATGATGGAAGGTTTTGACGAACCTTTAGTATGTAAAACATTGGGGCTCAATGCTAAAGAGTTTCCAATAATGGTCATTGGTGCGGGAGAGCGTGCTGAAGATGGTGTGTTCTTCCCACAATATCGTTTCGATCGAGACTTATTTATTCAAAAAGTTTAAATGTAATATCACACATTTTTGATGACTTATTTTTCGTGTTGACACTTCAAACAATTGCTTACTGTTTGTAGTGTCAATTTTTTTCTTTTATCTCGATTTATATTTTTGATTGTATTTTTCCAAAAATGATTTTAAGCCAAAATATTAATTGAGAATAAGATGAAAATTAAACTTCCCTCAAGCATTGTTAAACATATAGATTATTCATCTCTTGTAAATGGTCAAGCTTTTGATCCAAACACTGCGACACACACACCTGTCGGGAAATATACCTGTGTACACTACGGGATCATGATTCCTAATCTACCTGCCCCATTCAACTTCTTAAATATGATTGTGGTTGCAGGACAACCTCTCGTTAAAATATTCAGAAATTCTCATTTAATAAAAACTTCAGATTTAGATACCGCAAATCTATTAATTGGTACTGCTGCAACGCAGCCTAATTTATTTTCTGGATATAGTATACAGCATGAATGTTTACTGGCGACTAATGGTCAATATCTCAAATTCGGTAATGACTTAGTTATAGAGGTTAACTACCCAGACATTAAAGCAACTCGCCAAGGTCATGCTTTCAATTATGAACTTAAATTAAAAGCGACTGATAAAATCGCACATTTCGTTAAACTCGCCGGAAGCATGTATGAACATTGGTCACTGCTTTGTGAGTACCAAGGATATTTAGAACTCGATGGGCAGAAAACTCAGGTTCAAGGTCTATGCACCTTCGAATATGCACGTGGTGTCAATATCAACATTCCCATTCGATTTTTTACTTATCAAATCTTAAATATTAATAACCACACTCAAGTCTTATTTGTGGACACTCATGGTCCAATGGGTTTAGTTTTGCAAAGTCGTGTTTACGTTCGTTCTGTAGATCATCATGGAGGAATATACGAACGAGGGCTTGAATCTGTGGTGCATGAATATGAGCCTGAACCTGTAACTACACCAAATGGCATTAAAATGCGTTTACCTCGAGTCTTTGAATGGCAAGTCAATGATGATCAAGGCAATCTTCTGATTTCTATTTATGGCAAGGCTAATGGCGACTTTAAATATGGTATGGCTGGCGGTTATGCAGGTAGTTACCAATATTCAGGTCAATTCAAAGGTCAGCATATTCAGGGTCGAGGTTATATTGAGTATATTGATCCTATAAGCAATTAAGCGCTTCAAAATAAACTTTCAATAATTAAGCCTCATGAGATGGGGCTTTGACATTTAAAGACATGTTCATTCATTCAAATTATTTCTAAACTCATTTCAACATTATAATTTCAGCATTTTAAACTGAGGATAGAGCATCCTTAGTTTTTCCAATGCATGACTTGAGTCTTGAATATCGGTATGAGCGCAAGAAAAAGTAAAATCAGAACCGATGCTGGTATTTTTCCAAGCATGGTATACGAGACACTGCAAAATATGGGCGTTGATGTGGATTTAATATTTTCGCAATTAAATGCGTTACAACATCCAATCGACTATCCTCAACGCGATTTAAGATATGACAATCGTGTTCAAAAAAAATTCTGGGAACTCACAGAAGTTATTACACAAAATTCCAATATTGGTTTAACTGTCGGTCACCATCTCCCCACTTTTCGTGGTCAACTTTTTGAATACATTTTTTTAAGTAGTGCAAATTTTGGCGATGCATTAAAAATAGCAATGAAATACTATCAATATTTCACTACAGGATTGGATATTGAACTTCACATAGAAGATGACACCGTTACCCTAAAAGGTTTTCATCACCCTGTCCGTCATTATTTAGAATGTACGATTACCATTGTTTTATCTTTTTTTGATTATATCAGTCAGGGAAAATTTCAAGCACAAGAAATTTGGCTCAGCTACGACAATACAGAATTTCAGGACTTATATCATGAGCTATGGCATTGCCCAGTTTATTTTAATCAGCCTTATGGTTGTATAAAATTCAAAGCAGAAATTCTAGAATATGCCTCTCCGTCTGCTCAGCCTGATTTATTTCTGTTACATCAAGCTATCATTGAGAAGCACATTGAACTTGTAGATAAACATGAACTAGTCATTAAAATTGAAGAGGCTTTAGGCGAACAACTAAAATTAAGACAATTCGCTCTAGAAGATATCGCAAGAATTCTTAAACTCTCCCCGCGTAAAATCCAAATTTCACTCAAAGATATTGGAACGAATTACGAGAATGTTCTAACGTCATTCAGACAAAAACTTGCTCGTCAGTTACTAGCGAAAACCGCACTCAAACATGATGAAATTGTCTATTTAACAGGGTTTTCAGAGCCATCAGCCTTTTCTCGAGCCTTCAAATATTGGACAGGAGAATCTCCATCCTCGTATCGTCAGCGCATACAAAATTCAACCGATCATGGGTCAATAGAGATAATGTGTAAGAATTCAAAAGCTGGTTCTTCATAAGGATGACTGGCTTTTAATGCACGTGCCACATCTATGGCTTTATCTTCAGGCACAATAGTTTCTACACGCCACTCTTCAACTTGTTCAAGCTCTCCGACTTGACCTATAAATGGTTGAGCCCCATTGACAGGTTTAAATTGACCTAAGCCCTTGACCTGCCAAGCGCATTGCTCATAATCACCGATCCCGCCTGCACCTGCTTCAAATACTGCCTGTTTCGTCAACTCTAGATGTGATTCTGGTACAAAATAGATCAGTTTAAGCATGAATAACCTCTTCCACTCTTTTCCGCTCTGTTGTCATTTGCATAAGGGCTTCAGTAATCATTTTCAATGCAATATTGTTTGAATGACGATGATAATTCGCATATAGACCAAGCTGTGGTAATTGCTCATCTGTTTTCACAATTTTGATATTATGATTTAAAAACTTCAGGAGGTATTCGGGAGCAAAACTAAAGCCCATTCCCAAATTAATCAGATTGATATGCTGTAATACATTAGTCACCCACAGCATTTGATCATCCATCTTTTCGAAGGGAACTAGAACATTTAATTTGTCATAGAATATTGGTGAAGCATTTTGTTCACACATAATCACTGATGAATTTTTTAACTCTTGTAGTTTCAATGTCCGTTCTGAAGGATGAAGATTGTCCGCAGCCACCAAATAAATTTGTTCTGTCAGAATATGGATATCTTCATAATCTGAATGATCCATTTTGTATCGAGTAAAACATATATCAAGTTCAGCATTTCTAAGTTTTTGTATTTGCTCAGTACAAGTCAAACTGTGTAAATGAATTTTAAGATTAGGAATATTCTTTCTTAACTGCGCCAGAATGCTAGGCATCAGTTTCAGTTCAGCCACATTCAAAAATCCAATGTGAATCTGATTATTCTTTTGCTGAGCGACCTGTCTAGCTGCAGCTACAGCTTGCTTGGCATTGTCCAGCGTCAAAGCTGCGTATTTTAAAAATGCTTCCCCTTCATCAGTCAGTTTGACTTTACGAGTGGTCCGATCAAATAAAGTAACACCGACTTCCTGTTCAAGATCTTTAATTTGCTGACTGAGTGATGGTTGTGCGGTATAGAGCTTTTCGGCAGCTTTAGTAAAGCTTTGCTCTTGAGCAACAGTCATAAAATACCGTAAATGTCGTAATTCCATATCTCAATCAGCCCATCGTGCATAAGTGCACGTTCATTACTTTGAATTTTATATAGATCGATAGTTTATATGAATACGACTATAGATCACTGCACTTTTTTTCTAGACTGACTCAATTCAAAAACTCTCCCCATGTATTCAATTCATTTAGGAAAAAGCATGTCTCAACATTTTGACACTGATGTTCTTGTCATTGGTACTGGTCCTGCTGGTTCAACTCTGGGGCTTGCCCTTGCCAATTATGGCGTCAAAGTTCAATTGTTTACCCAGTTTAATTGGTTAGCCAACAGTCCTCGTGCACATATTACTAATCAACGTGCCATGGAAGTCCTCCGTGATTTAGGTATCGAAGAACAGGTGAAGGAAATCGCAACACCTTGGGAACACATGGGTGAAAGCCTCATCACAACCAGTTTAGTCGGTGAAGAAATTGCTCGTATCAGTGCTTGGGGCACAGGCGATGAACGTCATGGCGATTATATCAAAGGAAGTCCATGCCCTTTAGTAGATCTTATCCAACCTAAAATGGAAGCGCTACTCGTTAAAAATGCGGCTAAGCGAGGCGCTATTTTTAACTTCAATACTGAATATTTATCTCACGTACAAGATGAACACGGTGTGACTGCGACTTTCCTCAATCGGATAACCAGTACCGAATTCAATTTACGCGCCAAATACTTGGTGGGAATGGATGGTGCACGTTCAAAAGTCGTTGAACAGCTTGGATTACCCCTTGAAGGCGTGATGGCACGGGCTGGTACAGTCTATGTAACCTTCAAGGCAGATTTGTCTAAATACGTTCAGCACCGTCCTGCGATTTTGCAATGGATTGTCAATCCTGAAGCCAGTTTTGGTGATTTAGGTATGGGGCTATTGCGTGCTATCACCCCATGGAATGAGTGGATTATGGGTTGGGGCTTCGATATTTCTAAAGGTGAGCCTCAAGTGACTGAAGAACAAGTTCGCGCACGCCTTGATGCCTTCGTTGGTGAGCATGTAGAAGATGTCGAAATTCAAAAATTGTCTTATTGGTACGTGAACCAAACATGGGCAACTGAATATTCGAAAGGTCGCGTGTTCTGTGGTGGCGATGCCGTACATCGTCATCCACCATCAAGTGGTTTAGGCTCAAATACCTGCATGCAGGATGCCTTTAACCTCGGTTGGAAACTTGCATATGCAGTTAAAGGTTGGTCTCAACCTACGCTTCTCGATTCTTATACCGTTGAACGTGCGCCTGTAGGTAAGCAAATTGTTGCACGTGCCAACCAATCACGATTTGATTATAAACACCTCAAAGAAGTTTTTGGTTTTGATCAAGGTGTAACAACCCAAAAGCAAATGCTGGAGCGTATTTTTGCTGAAAATGAACAAGGCGCTGAAATACGTACAAAACTCTACAATGCATTAGCAATTAAAAATTTTGAATTTAATGCTCAAGGTGTTGAACTGAATCAGCGTTATAGCTCAAATGCGGTCATCTCTGAATCAGAACCTGAAGTATTTAAACAAGATGATCAACTTTACCTACAAGCCACTACACGCCCTGGAGCAAAAGTACCGCATACTTGGCTCATCAATGCTAAAGGTCAAAAAGTTTCAACTCTGGATATTACGGGCAAAGGTCGTTTTACCTTACTCACAGGCCTCTCAGGCAAAGGCTGGAAACAAGCTGCTGAACAGCTTAATCTTGAGTACTTAGATGTCATTCAAATCGGTTCAAGAGATTATCGTGATGTCTATGGTACATGGAATGCGAAGTCTGAAATTCATGAATCTGGTGCTGTTTTAGTACGTCCAGATGGCTATGTTGCTTGGCGTTATCAAGACAGTACCAATGAATCTTTTGATTTTGAAAATACTTTGAGAGCAGTTCTGAAACAGATCCAACTTACTGTTTAAACGAATAAAGCCACCGTTAGGTGGCTTTATTCTGCTGAATTTTTTGGCTAACGTCAGGATTAATAAACAAAGTGTCTTATGATCATGGTCGAAATTTGTTAGATATGTTTATTTGACTTCCTTCATCCTATATACACAGCTTAACTTGGTATTTCCCTGAGGTGTTTCATCCAAGCTCAGCTCACTAATCCACTTCTCGCCAAAGTATTTTTTCAGTTGATAAAGTACAGTCGATGGGTGACCTTGAAAAATAAAATAATAAGCGCCTGATTCACTCTCTGAAGTTTTAATTGCTTGAAATGCAATTTTGATGACTCGCACACCATACTTTTTAAAGTTCACAGCAAAATCATCTTGAACCATATGTTTGGTTTTATAATTTTGATAAGCATAGATTCCCTGATAAACATCATGGGCTAATTTAACTTCCTGTTTCGTCTAATTTACCTTAATTCCACGCTTTTTTGTTCATTAAGATCATTTGAAATTTGAAAGATTTGCGCTGACGCTTGACAGTTTAAAGAATTTAAATTCATCAGTTTATCAACTGTAATATTTGTTGGATAAGCATGACTGCACATAAGTGCCAAGCCTGTTAAGATCAATATTTTTTTCATAGTGACTATTCTAAAATCTAAAATTTATAAAATATTAAAACCACGAACAATCTGATGACTCGATTGAGTTTTAAAGTTAAACAATAGTTACTCAGTTTAATTAGGTATTTTTTAGCTCCAAATATATTATTCATATAAATTCTACAATTTAAAAAAAATTTTACTCTAAAAAATGCTTTATTTAATTGTTTATTGAAATAGTAGAATTAACTTATAGAGGGCTTTTGATAAAAATCTGCCTCACTACTTGTGAGTGACTGTTTGGATATATTCCGTTATTGAACAAAATAGTCATTATTAAGTTTTATTTATACAAATTATCATTAAAGCAAAAAAATTAGCTGAGTATTCAAAGGATTGTCACATTTCTTTCATATCATGACATGGTTCAATTATGAACATATTATAATGAAAGGAGTTTAAAATGAATAAGTTAATTTTATCATCCCTACTTTTAGGTTTGTCTGTTCCAGCGCTCGCTGACTTTAATTGTAACGGTGTAATTAAGAATAAAACCATTGATGACAATATAAAAGTGAAACAACCATGTACGCTTGATCAAGTTACGGTCAAAGGCAATGTAATGCTCTATTCAAATGCGCAAGCAACTATTTTAAATAGCACGATTGATGGTAACCTCGAATCTAAAGGAAATTTTGGTCAAGTGACGGCTAAAAACAATAGCATTTACGGCAATATTCAACTTGAAAAAGGTAAAACGATCCAACTGCACAATAACCGTGTAGATGGCAATATTGAACTTAAAGAAAATCGTTCAAGCATTCAGGTTACTGCAAATCAGGTCGATGGTAATTTAAAATGTGAGTCAAATAGCCAAACTCCAAAAGGCGGACAAAACCGCGTTAAGGGGGACAAAGAAGGACAATGTCGTAGCTTGTAATCATTTATTCGATCAGCATCAACTTAAAGATTCATTAACTGAGCTTTAAATTCGAATTTAAAAAAAGCCACCTTAAGGTGGCTTTTTTTTACGCAGTTAAGAAATAACCTGCAATTAAAAATAGGATTTGAAGACTGGCCACAAAAGCGAATAGCTTCCAGCCTTTTTGCCTCAACTCGTTTTTGTTCAGTATCATCATTGTTTTGGTCATATCGTCACCTCATACCTGAGTTAAAAACGAACCGCATTAAATTCTTACTTATTATGGTTAGCTATATGTCCAATAAACACACTTGTCCTAACCTCTATATAAAAGCAAAAACCAAACCAAGTCCAGTGGGAGAAAGATTTTGAAACCAAATCTATAAAAACAAAAAACCACCAAAATGGTGGCTGAATAAGCTCATGTTAGCGAATCTAAATTTATTTTTCCATAAGGTAAATTTAAGATACTATTTAACAATGCTTTTTATTAATAAATTTATTCACTATTTTCTTTTAAGCTCCACGTTGAAAATAAAAAAACTGACATTGTTCCAGCTAAATTGACTGCCAATTCAGCATGACGCGATGCAGGCTTAAAATTCTTTTTGCCCTGACCATGTGCATCCCCTACTTTGTTTCTCAATGATCCTAAGCCTCCAATCACTGAACTACATCCTCCAAGAATCTGTTTAAAAGTTTGTTCTGTGTGTTGAGAAGGTGCTAAATTTAATTCTTTACTGACTAATCTATATAGTTGATTAATATCAGGCGCATTTCCGTAGTCAATTTAATGTTCATCAAGAATATATTTACAAGTCGACTCTAAAAGTGTCCTTGCTAATGTAATAGCACCATCAGGATCAGTTACTCTCCGCTCTAATGCTTTCTGCCATATTTGATGAATATAATCAGAACTTAATTCGTTAATTCTCAACTCCACTACTTGATCTAAGGGAGAAGTATTTCTACTTTCTAAAACATTCAATAACTCTTTAAATTCTGAATAAATATAATTCTCACGTTCCACATAAGATTTAAAATCCCATTTTAATTCTCGCTTCAAACTCATCTAAGGTATTTGTATCTTTAACAATAAATGGAATATATCCATAAAATGTTTTTTTATCAGCAATTCTTTTCTAAGCTCTTGAAATGCCTCTGATGTACCTTTTTCATAACTATCTGTAGCCCTAGCTATTAGCAATTCACGCAAGTGTAATACTTTTTAAATTAGACCAGACATTTGAGAACTCTTTATTTTTTTTCAACTCAATTCTACATCTTCAAAACAATAATTTACCTATGAAAAAGCCACCTTATGGTGGCTTTTTCAATCTATTGATTTAATCAACCAATAAACTTACGAGCATTACGGAACATACGTAACCATGCACCATCTTGATCCCAATCTTCAGGTTTCCAAGAGTGCTGAATCGCACGGAAGTTACGCTCTGGATGAGGCATCATAATCGTTGCACGGCCATCAGTTGAAGTCACACCTGTAATTGCTTCAGGTGAGCCGTTCGGGTTCAATGGGTAATGTTGAGTTGGATTACCTTGGCTATCAACATAACGTAAAGTCACTTGATTACCCGCATTCAATGCAGCAATAGAGCTGTCCGCTGCAACAACGCGACCTTCACCATGCGCCACAGCAATTGGTAAAATCGAACCTTCCATACCTTCTAACAGTACAGATTTAGATTTTTCAACACGAACGTTTACAGCTCGCGCTTCAAACATTTCTGATACGTTACGATGGAAACGTGGCCAGTTTTCAGCACCTGGAATGAGTGGAGCCAATTGAGACAACATTTGGCAACCGTTACAGATACCGAGTGAGAATGTTTCTTGACGGTTAAAGAATTTCTCAAATTGATCACGAAGTTTAGGATTGAACAATACTGACTTCGCCCAACCACCACCAGCGCCTAAAACGTCACCGTAAGAGAAACCACCACATGCCACTAAACCTTCAAATTCATCAAGGCTTACACGACCAGCGAGTAGGTCACTCATATGGACATCAATCGTATTGAAACCAACTTTGTCGAATGCAGCTGCCATCTCCACATGACCATTTACACCCTGCTCACGCAAGATTGCCATATTCGGACGACGTGTATTGATATACGGTGCTTCAATTTCTTCATTCAAATCGAATGTCGCTTTTGCAATAAGACCTTTATGATCTTTATTCGCAATTAGACTATATTCTTGATCTGCAGTTTCCACGTTGTCACGTAAACGTTGAATCTGATGTGACACTTCAGTCCACGCTTGTTGCAGTTCAACACGATCAAGCGTTAAACCATTGATCGTTAGCGTATCAGTAGTATTCACTGTACCAACGACACTGATCGCATCTTTTAAGCTTGATGCTGAAACTTCAGCCTGTAGTGTATCCCAATCAGCTTTAGCAATTTGTAAAACTGCACCAATTTCTTCAGCAAATAAGCTTGCTACAGATTGATCTTCTAAAGCCACACCTAAGCGTGAAGCGAACATCATCTCTGCAACAGTTGCGATTAAACCACCATCACCGATGTCATGGTAAGCCTTGATTAAGCCACGGTTGTTCCAATCTTGCACCAATGCAAAGAATGCTTTGAAGTCATCGAAGCTATCTACGTCAGGCGTTACAGAACCAATTGCTTTATACACTTGCGCAAGGATCGAACCACCTAGACGGAATTGACCTTTAGACAAATCAATACGTACAAGTACTGAATCTAAGTTTTTCAATTCTGGTGTCAATGTCTTACGCACATCAGTCACTGGTGCAAATGCTGTGATCACACCTGACATTGGAGAAGTTACAGACTTATCTTCACCTTCGTCATTCCAAGTCGTACGCATCGATAAAGAATCTTTACCTACAGGAATTGCGATACCAAGCGCAGGACACATTTCCATACCGATGGCTTTTACACCTTCGAATAATGCTTGATCTTCGCCTACTTGACCTGCTGCAGCCATCCAATTCGCAGACAATTTAATGTCACTGATTTTCTCGATTTTTGCAGACATGATGTTGGTGATTGACTCAGCCACTGCTAAACGTGCAGATGCCGCAGGATTTAACAATGCTACAGGTGGACGTTCACCCATTGCCATTGCTTCGCCTGTGTAGCCCACTAAACTTGTTGTTGTTACCGCAGCATCTGCTACAGGCACTTGCCATGGACCAACCATTTGGTCACGTGCAACCATACCTGTAATTGAACGGTCACCAATGGTAATTAAGAATGATTTAGACGCAACTGTTGGGTTCTTAATCACACGGTAAATCGCATCTTTAAGATCAGTCACTTGTGCAGCATCAAAGTCATCACCGTGACGTTCGATACAGTCATACGCGCGGCTCATACGTGGCGTACCACCTAAGATCACTTGCATTGGTACATCAACTGGGTTGTTACCAAACAATGGATCTTCAACCGTTAAATGACGCGCTTCAGTCGCTTCACCTAATACGGCAAACGGACAACGTTCACGCGCACAGATTGATTCAAATAATTCTAATGAAGATGGACGGATCGCCAATACATAACGCTCTTGCGCTTCATTTGACCAAATTTCCATTGGCGCCATACCTGGCTCCAATGATGGTACTTTACGAAGATCAAGTTTTGCACCTAATTCGTGGTCATTTACCAGTTCAGGCATCGCATTTGAAATACCACCAGCACCTACGTCATGTACAGACACGATTGGGTTGTGGTCTTCCATACGCCAGCAAGTATCAATGACTTCTTGGCAACGGCGTTCCATTTCTGGGTTTTCACGTTGTACAGAAGCAAAGTCTAAGCTTTCGCCCATTGTACCGCTATCTACAGAAGAAGCAGCGCCACCACCAAGACCGATGAGCATTGCAGGACCACCAAGCACGATCAATAAATCGCCCGGTTGGATCGCATCTTTTTCAACGTGGTCAGGACGGATGTTACCGTAACCACCAGCAATCATAATTGGCTTATGGAAACCTTTTACATCACCATTTACATTTTGCTCAAATGTACGGAAGTAACCATTTAACGCAGGACGACCAAATTCGTTGTTAAATGCAGCACCACCCAATGGACCTTCAATCATAATTTGAAGTGGAGATGCCATACGAGATGGTTTACCGTAGTTTTCTTCCCATGGCTGTTCGAAGCCTGGAATATTCAAGTTAGATGTAGTGAAACCTGTTAAGCCTGCTTTTGGCTTACCACCACGACCTGTTGCACCTTCATCACGGATTTCACCGCCCGAACCTGTTGCCGCACCTGCAAATGGTGCAATCGCTGTAGGATGGTTGTGGGTTTCCACTTTCATTAAGATGTGGGCAGCTTGGCTCTTATATTTATAAACATAATGGCCGTTTTCATCTTTTTTCGGGTAAAAACGTTGCGTATCAAAACCAACAATCACTGAAGCATTGTCTTTATATGCTGACAATACATCTGTAGGCGATTCTTTATAGGTATTTTTAATCATTTGGAACAATGACAATGGTTGAACTTCACCATCGATTGTCCATTCTGAACCAAAGATTTTATGACGACAATGCTCAGAGTTCGCTTGTGCAAACATCATGAGTTCAATGTCATGCGGATTGCGACCTAACTTGATAAATGCATCAGTTAAGTAATCAATTTCTTCATCCGATAAAGCAAAACCAAATTCAGAGTTTGCTTTTACGAGCGCTTCTTTACCGTGACCTAGAATATCAATCGAGTTCAGCGGTTTTGGCTCAGTTTCAGTGAATAAAGCAGCAGCATCGTCAATTTGATTGAAAACACTTTCTGTCATTCGGTCATGCAGAATTTGCTTAATTTCATTTGAAACGTCTTTTACACCCTTCAAAGTAAACAAAACACCGCGTTCAAGACGATGAACCGGTGTGTTGCAGTTCGCGAAAATATCGGTCGCTTTTGAAGACCACGGCGAAATTGTGCCTACGCGTGGAGTGACTAAGATTTGAATCTCATCTGTGGCTGCTTGGCGTAATTCAAATGACGCACCATCATTTAGAAGCTGTAAAGCGGATTGCTGTTGTTGCTCGTTGAGCGCTTGGTCGAATAAATAAACCCATTGACTTTCTATTGATTGAACCGAACTAATTGACTGTAAACGAGTTAATAGTTGCGTTTGCTTAAAAGAAGAGTGTGCTGGTGCACCGGCCACGATAAACATGCTGATTTTGGCTCCACGGGATGGTCTTTTGAACCATGCCACAATGTGACTTGAAGAGAGCGCATATTCTACTGTGTATTGCAAAATTCAGCTAGATAGCAAAACTGCTTTAAGACATATTTTCGATCGAGTTTACGAATAAATCTTTTTTATTCAGTAAAAAAAATTGAATTGCACCCTATGATGCAATTCAAATGAGATACGCCTAAATAATTCTTCAGTCATCTCAACTATTGAGTGTTGGTGACTTTTAACAGATGTTGAATCGCCTCTAGAGCCATAATCATAGATTTTGGATCAACTAAATCCTTGGTATCACAAGCTTGGTGATAACATGGCGCAAAATCTAAAATTATCTCCCCCTCGTTTGCACCTGGACGTTCTTGTTCATTAAATAAAATGATCGATGTGACCGGCACTTTTCCTAGAAATGGTGCTGTGTCGCTTGCTGTTAAAGTGGTGATGTCTTCTTTGATCGTTAAGTTCTTTGCTTTAAAGAATGATTTTAAATGTTCTTCAAGCGCAGTATCTTCTGGATGACTAGGTAAAGACTTTAAGCCATCAATCATTGGTTTATAGTCAGATTCAGATAATCCAGCAGACTTAAATTGGGCTTCTAAATCTTTTAATGAAGATTTATCTACATCAGCAACCAAAATATTCGGATTTTTTGTACCGACCATATCAACATTGATATAAGCCTTTATTCCCTTCAGCTGTTCAGGTGTCATTTTAGCAACAAAATCTTGCGAACCTCCGATACCATCTTCTTCAGAATCCCAAAATGCAAGGTAAATTGTATTTTGAGGATGATTTTCAGATTTTGAATAATGTTGTAATAGCTCTAATAGAACGGCTACACCTGTACCATTATCATTGATCCCAGGCCCTGTGGTCACAGAATCATAATGCGCACCGATTATCGTAGCTAAATCAGGATTTTTACCTTTGATTTCGATAATAATATTCTGACCTACAATCTTATTGCGATTTTCAAACGGTAACATCTGAGCGTGCAAACCAGCTTTTTTTGCCTCTTCAATAATATAGGTTGCAGTTGTCTTACCACCATCCGTTCCAACTGCGCGATTACCGCCATGAGCTGATGCAATATCTTCTAAGGCACTAAGATGACTCATGAGACGTTGTTCGATCAAATTCGAACTATTGATTTGCGTGGTTACTTGTTGATTTTGATTTGGTGTATGTGAGCAAGCACTCAACATAAAAATACTGGTCATTAATGCTGTTAAACAAGGTATTTTTTTCATTGTCATCTGGATATCAGTTTATTAAGAATTCCATTTTAGGGAATAACCTTATTTCATCCACAGATTTTTGTAATAAAAAAAGAGCCCGAAGACTCTTTTTATTTATGTTTCTAAATTTTTAATTAACCAAATCGACCCGTAATATATGCCTCAGTCAATTGATGATCAGGTTGAGTAAATACTTTTTCTGTCGAATTCACTTCAATCAAATCACCTAAATGGAAATAGGCAGTACGGTCTGATACACGTGCAGCTTGTTGCATTGAGTGCGTAACAATTGCAATAGTATATTGTGTTGAAAGCTCAGCGATTAACTCTTCAACTTTAGCCGTAGCAATTGGGTCAAGTGCTGAACAAGGTTCGTCCATTAAAATCACTTCTGGCGAAACTGCAATAGTTCGAGCAATACATAGACGTTGCTGTTGACCGCCTGATAAACCAGTTCCAGGCTGATTCAAACGATCCTTAACTTCATCCCACAAGCCCGCTTTACGTAAACTATTTTCAACGATCTCTTCTAAATCATATTTGTCACGTGCTAAACCATGGAGTTTAGGTCCGTATGCAACGTTTTCAAAAATTGATTTTGGGAATGGGTTTGGCTTTTGGAACACCATACCCACTTGCGCACGAAGTAGTACTACGTCGAGATTAGGATCATAAATGTCTTGATTATCCAACATGACTTTACCCGTTACCCGACAACTATCTATCGTGTCGTTCATACGATTTAAAGTACGTAGGAATGTTGACTTACCACATCCAGATGGACCAATAAAAGCAATCACTTCATTTTGATAAATATTAAGATCAATGCCTTTAATCGCTTCAGATTCACCATAATAAACATGAACATCAGTTGTACTCAGTTTTACAACATCCGATTTTGCTTCTTTTTTATTTTCGCTTTGCGTGTCAAATTGTGAAACAAACGAAGTTGACGTTTTTTGATTTGCATCTTGAGATGTAAATTGTGTTTGATCTGAATTCACTGATTGATCCTTTTTTAAGGAATTTTGAGTTACTTGCGAAGTTACTGTATTCATATTTTGCTCCGACTACCAACGGACTTCAAATTTCTTACGTAACCAGATCGCTAAACTATTTAAGCTAATCATCATCGCAAGGAGAACAATAATGGCTGCAGCAGTACGACCTTCAAAGAAGTTACGAAGTTCATTACCCTGCCACAAGAAAATCTGTACAGGCAGCGCTGTAGATTGATCAAATGGACTTGCTGGAACACTGGCTACAAAAGCACTCATACCAATCAACAACAACGGCGCAGTCTCACCCAATGCTTGAGCCACACCAATAATTGCACCTGTTAAAATACCTGGTAATGCCAAAGGTAGAACGTGATGAAAAACAGTTTGCAGTCTTGATGCACCCAATCCTAATGCAGCTTGGCGAATCGAAGGTGGAACGGCTTTTAAAGAAGCCCGTGTCGTAATAATCACCGTTGGCAATGTCATTAAACTTAACACAAGACCACCCACCAAAGGAGCAGATAATGGTAAATGCATCCAACCAATAAAAATTGCAGCACCAAGCAAACCAAATACAATCGATGGAACAGCAGCTAAATTATTGATGTTGACTTCTACAATATCTGTAATCCAGTTCTTTGGTGCGAACTCTTCAAGATAGATCGCAGATGCAACGCCGATTGGAATCGAAATAAAGATTACAATCAACATCATGAACAATGAGCCCATGAATGCACCAGCTAAACCAGATGTCGCTGGTGAACTACGAGAGTCAGGACTCGTGAAAATATTCGTGTTAAATGAATTTTCGATGACACCTTTAGCCTTGAGTTCATCAGCAATTTGACGAATCTCAGGACTAAGTTGTTGCTGTTCATCTGGCAAAGAACGATCAATATTACCTGCAAGCCACACATCAATATTTGCATCAGCAAGGACTTTTACATCGACTGTTTTACCAACCAAGCTTGGATCATTCATCACCATATCACGGATACGATATGCTTCAGAGCTCGTATAGATATAGCTTAAATCATCACGTTGTGCTTCAAGTTGAGGATCTTGTTTGATCATTGCATTGATGATCAATGCATCCCAATCCACCATGCCAACTTCAGTCTGCCACTCAATAAAGCGTTCTTCATACTGAGCTGGACTCTCACCTTCAGCCAGTACAGGTTTTGGACCAACTTCAATAATTTTTGGATCGAAATAGATTGGCAAATTCATGCTACTTTGCCAAAAAGCAGGCAAGCCTTTCGCTAAAATACTACCGAATAGCAATACTACGAAGAATAAGCCAGCAATCACTGCTGAAAAACCGAAGAAACGGAACGTCTTTTCTTTACGATGACGTTTAGCTAAAGAATTCTGAATAGTCTTCTTACGCTTTTCTCTAAGCTGCTCAGCTGTTGCTGAATCAACTGTCTCGAGAGTATTAGGATTAGAAGTACTCATTAGTCGTATTGCTCACGGTATTTACGCACGATGTAAAGTGCAACAATGTTCAAACCTAAAGTAATCACAAACAATGTAAGTCCTAGTGCGAAAGCTACTAATGCTTGCGGACTTGCAAAGTCAGTATCACCTGTTAATTGATTAACAATCGTAATCGTTACGGTCGAAACAGCTTCTAATGGATTTGCGTGTAAAAGAGGACTGTTACCAGCTGCTAGAACTACGATCATAGTTTCGCCAATTGCACGGGAAGCAGCCAATAAAAATGCACCAATAATGCCAGGCAACGCTGCTGGAATGACCACTTTACGAATCGTTTCAGATTTGGTCGCCCCTAATCCTAAAGATCCATCACGTAATGCTCGAGGCACTTGAGTAATAATGTCATCAGATAAAGAAGACACAAAAGGAATGATCATGATTCCCATGACAAAACCTGCAGTGAGCGCACTCGTTGCGTTGATATCAATTCCAACCATTGCCCCTACAGTTTTAATAAATGGGCCAATAATCATGAGTGCAAATACACCATAAACGATCGTTGGAATACCAGCTAAAACTTCAATGGTCGGTTTTGCCCAAGAACGGAAGCGAGGAGAAGCATATTCAGCCAAATAAATCGCGATCATTAAACCTACTGGTACAGCAACCAATAGTGCGATCCCACTGACCATGAGCGTACCCCACAACAATGGAAGTAAACCATAGCTTCCTTCTGCACTTCCCGAAGTACTGAAACCCGGGTTCCACTCTGTTCCAAAGAAGAAATCAAAAGGATTAACAAAGCTGAAGAAGCGCATCGCTTCTCCAAACATCGACATTACAATTCCAAGTGTTGTAAGAATTGCTACACCAGAACATAAAGCTAAGCCAACATTGATGACTTTCTCGACCTGATTACGCGCTCTAAAATCTTGGCTAATTCTTTTTTTTGCCCATACTAAACCTGCCAATGCAGCGCAAATGACAACTGCTAATTTTGCAAAAGAGGCAATAGTTGAAAATTTACTCAGTTGCTCTGCAGCTGCAACTTCATAGGACGTTGCTGTATCACTGACACCAAATCCGGATGCAATCGCTTGAACACGGTCAACAACTACGTTTAGGCTTGCTGGATCTAGACTTGCTTTAATATCCTGTGGCAAATGATTAAGCACCACCTGCTCCAAGATCGTTGGCTCAACCAAGTTCCAAACAATCAAAATTAAAAATGCAGGGATACCACACCACAACGCAACTAATGCCCCATAGTAACCAGGACGTGAATGCAAAGCGGCAGAGTTATTTCCCTGACCTGCTAAGTTACGGCTTTTGCGTAATCCGATTTGATAGGCAATGGCGATGATCGCCAGTAACACACCTATAAGTAGCAGATTCATGTATTCTCCACTGTCTTTTCAATTTTCATGGTTTGAAAAAACTTTTTTCAATGAAAAAACCAATGGCAGGATAATTCCTGCCATTAGTTTGTCGTTTGATTACTTAACAGCTTTACCTGCTTTAAAGTTTGCCAAAATTGATGCGCGTTCTTTGTCAGAGAGTGAAATTAAGCCCGCTTTTTCTAACTTAGAACCTTTACCTGAAACACGCTTGTTTAAGAAATATTCAGTAAACTGTGGTAAACCTTTGATTGATTTCAAGTGTTCACCTTTTACATAGAAGAATAATGGGCGTGATACAGGGTAAGAACCATTTAAAATCGTGTTTTCAGACGGTGCCACATTGTTCACAGTTGCAACGCGTAAACGGTCACGGTTTTGATCATAGAAACCTAAACCAAACACACCAACAGCACTTGGAGAAGTCTTTAAGCGTGCAAGTGTTTCTGTATAGTCACCCGCAATTTCCACAACACGACCATCTTTACGGAACGTTGTGCAAGCTTTCTTTTTGGCATCTTTATCTAAAGCTTTAATAGCAGCATACGATTCACAACCAGCGTCCACCATTTTCTCCTGGAAGACTTCACGTGTACCATGATTCGAAGCTGGGATTACAAGCGTGATTGGCTCATTTGGTAATGATTTATCAATTTGATTCCAACGTGTATATGGGTTTTTTACCATTTTACCGTTTGAAGGCAATTCAGCTGCCAAAGCTGCAAATACATGTTGTGGACGTAATTTATAAGCTGCTTTGTTAGCATTTGAAGCAAATACGATACCGTCGTAACCGATTTTAATTTCTAATACTTGGTTAACGCCATTTTTCTTACATTCAGCCAATTCGCTCGATTTAATTGCACGAGATGAGTTAGCAATATCGATCGTATTGTCGCCAACACCATTACAAAATTGTTTTAAACCACCCGACGAACCGCCTGAACCAACTACTGGTGTTTTAAATTGAGGGAAGTTATTACCGAATTCTTCAGCCACAATACTTGCATATGGCAATACTGTAGAAGAACCCGCAATTTGAATTGTGTCACGTGCTGCATTTGCGGTTGTTGCTACAGCTGCCCCAGAAAGTGCTAATGCAATTGCAATATTTGTAAAGCGCATCATGTTATCTCTCAATTTATGCAAATTTGGAGTACGCTACTTTTTATTGAAGTATTGTACTTATTTCGATACATGCATTTTGATTTGATAATATGACAATAAGGTTACAGCTTTATTACGATTTTATTATTTTTATTACACCAACCTGCTTATTTATTTTTTAATTATATTTCAACAATTTATAATAATTACGGTTAAATACTTATATTTTTATTACCGACTTATTCTTTAATAATTATCCCCCCTAATTCCGCATAAAGATTTCTTCAATCATGATCTAAAAATATGTCAAAGTTATGAATTTTGAATATCAAAAAAGCGCTCAATTGAGCGCTTTTTTCAAAAAACAATCTATTAATCGATTGGTGGCGTATATGTACCATCAGCAATTGAAGCTTTGATGCGATCAGACTCAGCCAGTACAAGCGCAAGCAAGTTCTTCACATTGTCTAAAGTTGCTACTGGACTTAAAGTTGTCATTTTCAATGATTGAACCTGACCGACTTTAGTCACACCAATATTCGCTTCACCACGTGCAAACAATTCATCCGCAACGTTTTGGTTCAATGTATCGAGTAATTCTGTTGGGTAACCTTCAGGAATTACACGGAACAAGACTGATGCAAATTGTGGCTCAACCAATAACTCTAAACCGTCTGTTGCTTTAATATAATCTGCAACATCACGCGTTAAAGTCACACCGTGGTCAATCATAGAGCCGTAAAGCTCTTCACCGAGTGCTTCAATCGTCATCCACAATTTCAACGCATCAAAACGACGTGTAGTTTGTAGAGATTTAGAAACAAGGTTTGGTACGCCATGCTCTTCATCATAAGCAGAGTTTAAGTATTCCGCTTCATAATGCATAAAGCGATAGTTCGCTTCATCTTTAAGTAAGAATGCACCACAAGAAATCGTTTGGAAGTAATGCTTATGGAAATCAAGTGTGATTGAATCAGAAAGCTCGATACCATCTAACAAATCACGGTGATTATTAGATAGGATTAAAGCACCGCCCCATGCTGCATCGATATGCATCCACGCGCCGTACTTATTGGTGATTTCACGGACTTTCTTTAAAGGATCAATTGCACCCGCATCGGTAGTACCTGCAGTTGCAACCACACATGCTACAATTTTGCCTTCATTTTGAAGGTGTGCCATGGTTTTCTCTAGTGCATCCATGTCCATACGCGCATTTTCGTCGACAGGCACAGTCACTACAGATTGGAAGCCCATTCCCATCATCGCCATGTTCTTTTGCACAGAGAAGTGAGCATTTTCAGAACAAATGACTTTAACGTTTCGCATTGCTTCCGCAGGTACGCCATCACGCTGAACAGACCACGGATTGCCGTTTTCGTCTTTCCAGTTTTTCGCGATACATGCATCACGTGCAAGCAATACACCCATCAAGTTTGACTGCGTACCGCCAGAGGTGAACACACCTGCTTGACCTGCACCATAACCAACTTTTTGACGAAGCCAATCGATCAACTGAACTTCCATCAATGAACCTGCAGGGCTTTGATCCCATGAGTCCATCGATTGGTTAGTTGCGTTAATGAGTACTTCTGCGATTTGGCTAGTCACCATAGTAGGACAATGCAAATGCGCTAAAGAATGAGGATGATGTACTTTTAAGCTCTTATTAAGGAATAGCTCAACCATACGCTCTAATGACTTTTCCACACCCAATCCTTCTTTAGAAGGATTAAATGCAATTGCACTGCGTAGCTCTTTAATGCTACCGCCTGTGTACATTTTGTCATTTTGTAACCAAGCTGCTACTGCTTGAGTTGCCTGATCCATTGCTGACGTATAGTCAGCAATGGATGCAGCATCATTACAGAGCAAAGCTTTACGGTGTTCTGCAAAATCTACCATGAATTAAGCGCCTCGTACCGCAACTAATGCTTCAGAAATTGCTTTCTTAAAGCGCACAATTACTTCTTCACATTCAGCTTGGTTAATAATTAATGGGCAAAGTAGACGAATCACTGTACCGTTACGCCCACCCTTTTCTAACAACAATTTGTTGTTGAAACAAGCTGCTTGGATTGCAGCAGCCAATTGACCATCTGCAGGAAGTGAACCCATATGGTCAGCAGGTTTACGCTCATCAACGATTTCGATACCGATCATTAAACCGCGGCCACGTACATTACCGATACATGGGAATTCTACAGCTAATTTCTTCAATTCAGCTTGAAGGAAATCACCGCGCTCTTGTGCGTTTTGCGCAAGATTTTGCTCTTTAATCGTTTTGATCGTAGCAAGACCAGTACCCATAGCCAATTGGTTACCACGGAAAGTACCCGTGTGACCTGCAGGCTGCCAAGCATCAAACTTACGCTTAATACCAAGTACTGCAAGTGGTAAGCTTCCACCTACTGCTTTCGACATCACCACAACATCAGGTTCGATACCCGCATGTTCAAAGGCAAACATTTTTCCTGAACGCGCGAAACCAGCTTGTACTTCATCAAGAATTAAAACGATGTTGTGCTTTTCAGTCACTTCACGAATTTTTTTCAACCATTTCACAGGTGCTGTAACCACACCGCCCTCGCCTTGAATCGCTTCAAGGATAACTGCAGCAGGCTTAGTCACACCGCTTTCAACATCTTCGATGAAGTTTTCAAAGAAATAAGTAAGCGCGTCAACACCCGCTTCACCGCCTAAACCTAGTGGGCAACGGTATTCATGTGGATACGGCATGAATTGAACGCCTGGCATTAAACCATTAACAGCGTTTTTAGCAGACAAATTACCTGTCATTGCTAATGAGCCGTGAGTCATACCATGGTAGCCACCAGAGAAGCTGATCACAGTGCCACGGCCAGTATATGTTTTTGCAAGTTTAATTGCTGCTTCTGTACCATCTGCACCAGATGGACCACAGAACTGTAGGCAGTACTCTTCTTTACCACCCGGTAATTCAGCAAGTAAAGCTTCAGTAAAAGCATCTTTTAAAGGTGTCGTTAAATCCAAAGTATGTAATGGAAGACCACTCGCTAAAGTGTCTTGAATACTTTGAATGACCGCAGGATGATTATGGCCCAAAGCCAATGTTCCTGCCCCAGCTAAACAATCGAGGTACTCTGTACCTTCAACATCAGTAACCCAGCAACCTTGTGCTTTTGCTATCGCTAACGGCAATTTACGTGGATAGCTACGAACATTAGATTCCATCTGACTTTGGCGAGTCAAATAGTATTCGTTAGTAGAATTAGGTGCAGGATTTACAGAAGAAACGCTCATATCGAATTACCATCTCTGATATGGGTTAATAGAAATAAGTCGGGTGACTTGCGGTCCTTTGACTCGGTGCTTTATAGAGTTCTAGTTAGCCTATTGTGTAGAGTTATAACTAGAGGGCGCGATGATAACGAATTTTGAAATAAAATAAATAGATTTCTATCGTTTTCACCAGCAGATTCTAAAATATTAATGTGACAAATTGATAACTTGTATAGATTTCAAACTGTACCACTTCTATTTTAGATAAGTTTGAACTTGAGCTAAAGTAAAACAGTCCAAATTATGCAAAAAATGTTCAATTTTTTTTGCTGATTTGAACTGACTTTTTCAGTATTCCTAAATTCGAGCTTGGGCTAAAGCATAGTTTTGTAACATTATGAATCTTATATATTCATGTAGTTGTACGTGTGTGATTAAAACCACTTTTTTCACTCATTTTTTTAAGAATAGTTTCAAGAGCTCTCGATTAAAATACATCAGCAACCCTATCATCACAACGACAATCCCCCACAAGGCGTCATTATGAATAATTTCATTATTTAAGGATGCCCCCAAAACTAGGGCGATGACTGGCGTCATGACATTACTCAAAGACACTGTCGACGCTGCTAAGCGGCGAATTAACCAAAAATAGCACAGCATCGCAACAATTGATGACATGATCATTGTGAATAAAAAACCCACCATCGCTTGTGTACTTGGTAGCACGGTTGGGATTTGTTTCCAAATAAATGGAATGATTAAGAGTGATCCTAGAGCTGAAACGATTAATGAACCAGTCGCCTGACTCATGGGGCTTAAAAGTGCATTAATTTGTTTGACCCAAAAAATCGAACTGATATACGACACCATACTGATCAGCATCAGAACCACACCCCAAGGATTGACTCGCTCATCTGCAGATTCTGCAAAAACAAATGTGAGACCCAATACGGCAATGACCATTCCACTCCATTGTAAAATAGACAACTTATGTGTTTTTAGGATGAGATGTCCAATGAGACCTGCAATTAATGGCGAAAATCCGAAGATCAGTGCCATTAAGCCTGACGTTAAATAATTTGCTGCTAAGTAGATAAATAACTGCGCACCTATTAAATTTAGGCTACCAGCCACATAACTTTTCAGCGATACATGATCAAACGGGAGTGGATCACGCATCATTTTGAGCAACGCCAAAGCAATTATAGATGCACCAAAGTATCGAATGATGAGCACCCACATTGGATGAATTTCTGCAACACTCCATACAATGGCAAGTGGTGTTGCAGCCCATATCAATACCAATAAGGCATATATACTCGCAACGACCATTATATTTGAGGAACTAGAATTCATAATTTGCTCAAAATTAAATCAATATTTTCTTAGGCACATAAAAAACAGACCTAAGTTACCCTAGGTCTGTTGCACAATCTTACCAAGTTTACTTCACAAGTTTACGAAGGTCTTGGCTAAGATCTAAATATTTATCTGCTTCAAATGCAGCTTGTTTGCTAATCAATTTTTTAAGATGACGCATTTCTTTAGCCGCATTTACTGTAATACCACCAACAATAATACCGTCAGTCACACCGAACAATACAAATGAAGATTCTGCGCGTAGCTCAGGATTGATTTCACCACGTACTAACCACTCAGCTGCTGCCATATCACCTACGAATTGGTAGTTAATGTCCAACTGATCTGTCCAAAACCATGCTGGATTAGGAGTAGGATGTTCTACACCCATCACATGGCGTGCAAAGATACCTGCTTGAAGATTAGCATTTTCCCAAGTCTCAACACGACGGTGGTTACCACAGTCACGAAGTTGAGTTGCCACATCACCTGCCGCATAAATATCAGCATTTGAGGTTTGGCAATTTTCGTTTACTTTGATCGCGAGATCAACGTCAAGACCAGCGTCAACTGCCAACTGCGCATTTGGCACAATACCGATACCATAAACCACAGCATCCGCACGAAGTTCTTGGCCATCGGCTAAAGTCACCACGATTTCTTCACCATCAAGCTTGCAGTCTGCAATTGAGGTTGAAAGACGGACATCCACACCTGCCAATTTTTGCTGTTCAAGCAAGAATTCACTCAAGATACGTGGCGATGAACGACCCATCACCATTGGACCCATTTCAATGACAGTGACTTCACACTCTTTGAAACGCGCAGATGATGCAAGCTCAAGACCGATTACACCACCACCAATCAGGATAATACGTTGACCTTTTTGTAACACTGGTACAAGGGCTTGTGAATCTTCAAGATTACGCAGCGTGTAAACATGTTTGCCAAGTGCATCGAAGTTTGGAAGACGACGTGCTGCACCGCCAGTTGCAATCAGCAATTTGTCATAAGCAACAACATCACCATTTTGAAGTTCGACAGTTTTGGCTTCAGCGTTGATTTTCACGACACCATTACCGCGAATTGCTGTCACACCAAGATCTGCTAATTTTTCTTCAGATAAAATTTCAATCTTGGTTTCTTCAGGTTTTAAAATCACGTCTTTAGACAGTGGTGGACGCTCATAAGGAAGATGCGTTTCATCACCAATTAATGTGATTTTACCTTCATATTTGTTTGCACGAAGCTCAAGGATCGCACTTGCGCCTGCTTGACCCGCACCAACGATGACGATGTTGTTTACATTGCTCATGGGATTAACCTTTTAATTCCGCAGATACGATACCGAAGCCCGCAATCCACTCACTAATATCTTCATAGCAGTGAGTTGTCATTTCATACTCACCAACTTCGCTCAGTGCAGCAAATGCTGCCATCCAGCAACGCACTTCTTGACCACCACGACCACCTTCGACACGAATTTCTGCCTCAGTCATCGCTTCCATTGCAGCAAAATCTGCTTGTTTAAATTTCTCAAGCAATGCGATATCCCACTCAGGGCTCAGCGGTACTGCAACTGATGTATCTCCAGCAGCAAGTTTCTGACCAACTGCAATAATTTTCGCTTGACGCGCATTACGTGCTTCTTCAGTTGGATTACGGCCAGCAATTAAAAACTCTTCAACTTCTGGTGGCACTGAACCCATTTGAGGTGTTGGTGGATCATGAGACAAACCACCTGTACCCAATACAAGTACACGCTCATTTTCAAGATTAAGTGACTTAATATATTGTCCAACCGCACGGCCTAAAGCAATGGTACGCTTTGTGGTTGGCATTGGTGCGGCAGCGCCATTAATAAATATTGGAATCGTTTTATAACGATCAAGTTTTCCATCACAAAGGAAGTGTAATGGTTGAGTCACACCATGGTCAGCCTGCATACGATATGAGTATGCAACATCAATACCTTCATCTAGAACTTGACGCACAAGTGCCAAAGCCTTGTCTTCAGGAACATCGATTTTATTGTCAATTTTACCGTAATCCCAGTCACCAGCAGCCGTAGCACGGATACCGACACAGAAACTTGGCATAAGGTCGTAGAAAAAACCGTTAAAATGGTCTGGACCAAAAGTAATGATCAGTGTTGGATCGTAAGCTTTTACTTCAGCAGATAATTGTTCAAAAGCAGCACGTACTTTTTGCTCTTTTGACTGATCTTGAGGTGAAGCAAATTCCATTAAAGGACTGTGCGAAGCACAAATAAGTTTAACGGCCATGAGAGACTCCTTAAAAGGAAGGCAGCCTTAGAACAGGCTGCCGATAAGTCCATTTTTTAGACTAGATTTTATTCGTCAAAGAAACCAGCACGTGGTTGACGTAGACCACGAATACCCAAACCACATTCTGCATTGATCAGAACACCAGTTAAAGGTCGGTTATTTTGACGAGATGCCAAGAGCACATAAGAACCTGTCATTTCTTCAGGCTCAGGTAAGAAGTTCAACGGCATACCACGCGCGATTTTCTCAGGATCACGCGCATCTAAAAGACCTAGATTTTCTTGGCCTAATGATGCAGCACCTTTAATGTTTACATTCATACCTGACGGCGCAACAGCATTCACACGAACTTTGGGTGCAAGCTCGTACGCCAATTCCTTCATGATGCCTACGCCAGCATGCTTAGATGCTGTGTAAACTGGACCACCACCCGCAGAATATAATGCTGAGTTAGATAGTGTGAAGATTATCGAACCTTCAGATTTTACTAACTCATCAAGTGCAGCTTTAGCACCTAGAATTAATGCTTTCGTATTAATTCCCATGATTTCGTCAAACGCTTTATCAAGTTGCTCACCTGAAGTATTGACGATATCTGCGTAGTGATCCCAGATTCCTGCATTACCAATAAAGCAATCAAGCTTACCAAAACGCTCAACAGTTGCTTTTACAGCACGGACATTGTCTTCATAGTTGGCAACATCACCAGCGATTGCAACAATTTGATCACCAAAGCGTTCTTTTAAAGCATCGACTTTAGATTGTGAACGTTGTAACACCCCAACGTGCGCACCTTCTTCAAGGAAGCGTTCAACTAAAGCCCAACCTAAACCAGAACCACCACCTGTGATCAGTGCAACTTCGCCTTTAAGCCAACCCATGATTACTCTCCTGCCATCTCAACGTATAACGCACCATCTTCAACAATCACTGGGAAAGTTTGAATTGGATCTGTCGCTGGTAAACATAATGCTTGACCGGTTTTTAAACAGAAGCGAGCTGAATGCAATGGACATTCGACAGTGCCATCATCTTCAAGATAACCTTCTGACATTGAAGCATTACCATGAGAACAACGGTCATTCATTGCGAAGAACTCACCACCATTGTTAAACACTGCAAGCGCATCGATACCGTTAACGCCGCAATCTACTTTCAACGCTTCGCCTTCGTCTAATTCGTCAACTTGGCAAACAAAAATCTTATTCATTAGAAGAACACACTCAGGTTGTGAGAGTTATAGGTAACTTGATCAAGCGTGATCTTACGGTTGAAAATTTGGAAGCCTAAGCCACCTTCAACTTTACGGATCTTGTCATGACGTTTACCACAGTAAATCGTGACATCTTTCTCTTTTTGTGTACGGTACAAAAGATATGTAACGTATACATCGTATTCGCCTTCCACTTCAGTAGCTTCTACGATCACGTTACTCACCATATGAGTTGTACGTGATGGAGGCTCTTCAGCCCAAGCCATACCTGTTTCAAGACGAGCAACACGACGCTCTAAAAGATCTTTCGTATCATTGAACACCCAAGTTGTAGGTGGTTCAATTGAACGACGACGGTCACGTGTTTGAGCATTTGGTGTTGTACGTAGCGTGTAAGAAATATCTTCAGCTAACGTATCTAACCAGTCGCGGAATTTCCAATCGTCAAGCAATTTCGCTTCACGATAGAGGAATTGGCTAATTTGATGGTGAAGTTCTAAACTCACTTGACTCATTTCATAAGCTCCTTCTCATATTCGTCAGCTGCTTTCTCAACATCTTCCCATTTTTCATGGATTAGCAAGTCTGCCCAACGACGGTACATGCCGCGTGCCGCAGTTTCTGAGAAAATATAGTTAGTGATACCAGGGATACCATCTTCACGAATTTTCTCGTTACCAAGACCCATTTCCATAATGAGTTTGTTTTGACGCGCTTTGTAACCACGTAAGACTTTTTGAATTTCGATCCAGTTTTCAGAGTCATCTTGCTCTAAGAAACCAGCTGGACCAAATGCACGTGTCGCAGAACGTTCAAACGCTTCTTTCACTTCTTGTGACGCTTCAGCATCCGCAATACAGAACGCCCATACTTCAGTTTTGTTTGGACCACGTGGATGCCATACGCGAAGTGTTGCTGTACCGTTTAACCAAGACAATGTTGGGAACATAGTGTTATGACCCGCAAGACGTAACGCACGGATTTCACCAAGACGCTCTTTAACTTCTTCGTAAGTTTCGCGGAAATAGTTTGCTACTTCACCATCAACCCATACGTTTGCATCTGGTTTCTCTGTAAAGAAGAAGCCTGAACCGTGACCACGTGAACCATATTGGATTGCGTCTTTCGCAGTTTCCCATACAGGACGTGCAGTTTGCGCAGCACCTAATTTCTTAGTAGATTCGTCATCAGGTTTAGCACCTAATACTTGAATCGCAGATGCGTGAGAGAACAATGCATGATATTGGTCAGATGCAAACTGTTCAGCCGCAAATTTCCAGTTACATTCGATTTCCCACTTATGAACACCACCGATGATCTCAGTACCACCTGGACGACGATCTAATACGCCATCTAAGTACCAAGCGATATCACCCATGTATTCTTCAAGGTCTGGAGTTGTTTCATCCCAACAACCGAAGATTAAGCCTTTATAAGACTTCACACGGTTTACTTCGATCAAACTCCACTTCTCTTTACATGCGCCTTGAGGGAATGCACGATCTTCAAGAGGAATATCTTTAAGAGAGCCGTCTACGCCATAAGACCAACCGTGGTATGGACATGTAAATGCACGAGTGTTACCGCAGTCAGCAAAGCTCACGCGCATTGAACGGTGACGACATTGGTTTAACAATGCTTTGATTGAACCGTCTTTTTGACGTACCACGATGATCGGATCTTCACCCATATAGGTATTGAAGAAATCACCAGCCTTTGGAATTTGGCTTTCATGGCAAAGGAATAACCATGTACGACCGAACACACGTTCAAGTTCTAGTTCATAGATATCTGGATCTGTATAAATAGATGGCGTGATACGTCCATTTTGTGCATCGACTAAAGCATCGATTTCGCGCACATCAATTTTCCCACTCATGAAAAGCTCTCCTGTGACTAAATTAGACACAAACTAATAGACTCAACTTTGCAGAGATAATGAGTTTTGAACGAGTTTTGGGGAAATATTTTTTTTGTTTGAATCAAGATGTTTTATCGATAAATTAATCAATCGCTCAATACGTGAATTTTACCACATTTTAATAATAACGTTGATATTTCAATATGCTCAGCCCCACTTCACCGAATATCCATTTGTGAACTATACTCGCACTTGATCATATTTAGACATTATATGAATCAATCTTTGGATGATTTTTTTATGGAACTACGACACCTACGATATTTCATTGCTGTGGCAGAAGAACTCAACTTCACCAAAGCAGCCTTGCGCCTTTATACTGCTCAGCCATCATTGAGCCAGCAGATTAAAGATCTTGAAGATGAAATTGGCGTCCCTTTGCTTTATCGTACAAAACGTAAGGTAGAACTCACTGAGGAGGGTCAAGTCTTCCTTGAACAAGCTCGCCTCACGATAGCCCAAGCAGACAAAGCAGTCGCAATGACTCGTCAGATTGCCAAATCTAAACAGCAATTGTTACGTATCGGCTTTGTTCCTGTAGTTGAAATGAAAATTTTTCCTTACGTTCTCCCTAATCTTCGTGTTCAAAACCGGGATTTAAAGATTGAATTGTTAAGCTTAAACAACTCCGATCAGTCAAAAATGTTAAAAAAAGGCGAAATTGATATCGCTTTTACTCGTCAAAATCTATTTAGTGATGAAATCGAAAGTCAATTTGTTTTACGAGAACCTTTGATTTTCTTACTCCCCAAAGATCATCCACTCGCTAAATACGATCGCATTCCAGTAAAAGAGCTCGATGGAATCGATTTCATTATTCCTTCTGAACAGCAATCTCAAACCCTAAATAAGATCATTCTAGATTTTGCAAAATACCATCAAATCAATTTAAATATTGTTCAAACTGCAGACAATATCCTCTTTAACATTAATTCTATTGGCATGAACCTGGGCTGTACTTTTCTACCTGGATATATCGCACCACTGACGATGAACAACACCGTGATTCGCCCGCTAGACGTGGAATTACCTTCAATCGATTTATTTGCAAGCTATAGAAAAAGTACTAACTCAGAAGGCGTCAAAAAATTTATGGACTTACTGAGCTCTGTTTTTTACCTTGATATTAATCGTCATTAATTAATTTTTTTTCAAATTAATGATCACCGTTAAACATAGCGGTGATTTTTATTTTTTATTTCAACCATCAGTCTTAGACTTTAGTCTAATAAAGTTTTACGAATATCATCATAAATTGTATGAATTCAGGCTTTAGAATAGACTAATTTTTAAACAACCCATTAACTAACTAGACTTGCTCTACCACTTAAGTCTAATGAATTAAAACAGATCAATGCTCAATATTGATTATCAATATGCAGATTTAAACGTATTAAACACATGTTCTGTATTTTCAGTTTTAAAAAAGAGGATGATTAAATCATCCTCTTTTTTAGTTTTTTAGGATCTGAAATTATTTAACACCATGAACTGCTAGATAATTTTTGATCACCGTATTAAATTCTTCTGCTTTTTCAACTTGTGACCAGTGACCGCACTGACTGAAAATATGTGCATCAGCATTAGGAACGATATTTAAAATGTCCCAAGTACGAGACACAGGAATCACCACATCTTGAGTACCATGAATCAATAATACAGGAACTGTAATATCTTTCATTTTTTCAAAGTCTAATGGGAACTCGAAACGATCACGGTCACGCGCACCCACAACATCCATTAAACGATCAGATGCATAGTCATTCGCCGCAGAATCAAAACGTACTTTTACCAGCTCATCTGTAATTAAGTCTTTATTTACAACGAACATTGAAAGTGTCTTACGAATACCTTCTTCTGTTAAAACTGGGTTTGCATGCGCTTTTAGGGCTGCAGTTTGTTTTGCACCACCTGTACCCATTGAAACAATACCGAGTACACGCTCTGGATAATCAAGTGCCAATTGGAATGCTAACCAACCACCTAGCGAATTACCTACTAACCATGTTTTTTCAATACCAAGTGCATCAAGAGTACGAATTGCATGATCAACCCATGCACGGATACCGTATTGAGTTCCTGGTGCAACGACAGTTTGACCATAACCAATGGTATCAATTGCGATACAACGCGCTTGCTCACCAATTGCAGGTAAATTCAACCACCAGTTAGCAGCTGCTGATACACCAGTACCAGAACCATGAAGGAATAAAATAGGCGTGCCTTCACCAATTTCATGATAATGGGTTAACTCACCTTCAGCAGTTTCGATCCATTTATCTTCTAAACCAAAGAATGAATCCGTTTTATATTCTGGAATTTGAACAGTGCTCATCATAGTCCTCTAACTGTCTATAACTGATCATATATTTGTGAAACAATCATCAGTTGATGTTTACAAATGATAGTTTTACAGTCTTATATTAACTGCTCTGTACCTTTCAACTGATACAAATTTACGATTGCATCCATCTTTTTACCAATTAAATAAATTACTGTTTTTTCTTATTTTTTTAAAATCAATATTCACCCTCTAATATGACTTGATAAGATCTCGATATGATCCTTGCTCATCATATCGAGATCAATTTCATTTTTTAGAATTTATAACTATAACTTAACGCCACACGATGCTCTTCTAAATCACTCAAGGTACCTGGAACATTGATGTTGTTATAATTAGTATCAATGAACATATAGTTGAAACCAAGACCTTTATACTTACCTTCTGGCACAACATAGTTCACGATGATGTTATTTTCATTCTCGCGACCTCGACCTGGTGTTGCCGTATCAATATTCCAACCTTGGAAATGACGTACAGTGGCAGATAATCCTGGTACACCCATTTCTTTAAAATTATAGGTATAACCTACACTCCAAGATTTCTCATCCTTACGGATAAAACTCGCGACTGACCAGTTATCTAAATAAGGTTGTGGCACCCAACCACCCAATGTTGGGAATAGTGTCGCTTTATCTCCATGCTCGCCAAACATCTCTTGATAACCCAATTGAACAGTATGCATACCATGATTGACTTTCGCCCCCATAGAAATTGCTTGGCTATCAATTTCACCAAAAAGTTTATCGCCAGTTTCACTGTTATCGAAGTAACGAATATGTGCATCTAAATTCGTTTTTTCATCAAGTTTAGTTTTATAGCTTGCAGCAACATAATGTTGCTTGAAGATGTCAGTTAAATCAGCGAACCAATAACTACCACCAATCTTTGATGTAAACTGGTGATCAACACCAACAATATACATTCCATCATCAGTTGTGAGACCTTGAGCTTCTGCCTTCGCAAAATCATTGTTTGGGAATAAGGTCAAATCTTGATACTGATTATCGTAACGCGCATTAATACCATCAATATAAGCTAAGGTTAATTTAGTATCCTGAATATCTTTCGACTCTAACCATGCACCACTATAAGTAGTTAATAATTGGCGTGATGGATCGAAGAAAATAACTGGTGACATCGGCAATAAATCACCTACTTTAAGTTCAGTTTCAGAAACTTTAACTTTTAAAGTCGCGCCGAATTTAGCATTATCGCGTTCTGTACGACTTTGACTGTTATCATATGGCATATGAATGTCATTTACAGAATCACGCGATTTCAATCCAATTGCATATTGAGCCAAGAGATCTGCACCAACTTGAATGCCTGCACCAATATCGTGATAACCCGATTTAGCATCTAAAGTGATTGCTTGCGTCCAGTTACCATAATCTAGATTTGGTGCTGTATCGTAATTACGTTCTAAATAGAAATTTTTAAATTTAAGCTGAACATTTGAATCAGCCACAAAATTCGCGTGAGCAGCAGTTGTCCCTAGAGTTGTTGCAGCAATCATTGCTAGCCATAATTTTTGATGACGCATGGCTTCATCCTATACTCAAATCAGCGTTGATGAGCATATTGCTAAATTGTGCACTCTGAAGAAATCAGACTAGAGTCTAAAAAAAATTTAGACTTTTCCGATGAAAAACAATACTTTAAAAACTCTCATTGTTATAAACAATTAATAATAGCTCAGTAACTAAGCAAATTAACTTTTACTATGGATAATTTATTATATTTTAATATCTTACAAATTAACCCAGAAGCATTTTGCCATTTTATTTAATAGTTTTTAAGTTTAACAATGACGATACGCTCTACACCAAATCACTCAATATAAGCACCCAAACATCTCACGCAATTGTTTTTTTATATGTATATTTTCTAAATTCATAAAAAAAGCACTCCTAAGAGTGCTCTTTCAAATCAATTTTAAATTATGCGTTAAGTTCTTTTGCTTTCGCCATAGTCAAAGCTAGATCTTCAATCATGTCTTCCTGACCACCAACCGTACCACGGCGACCAAGCTCCATTAAGATTTCACGCGCAGATACGCCATATTTCGCTTCAGCACGTTTAGCAAACAATAGGAATGAAGAGTAAACACCCGCATAACCCAAAGTTGCCGCATCACGGTCTGCACGAATTGGGTTGTGCATCATTGGAATCACGAGATCTTCAGCAACGTCTTGTACTTTGAACAAGTCAACGCCAGTGTCCATACCCATACGGTTAGCAACAGCAATAAACAATTCAAGTGGCGTGTTACCTGCACCAGCACCAAGACCAGCAGATGCTAAATCCACACGCACTGCACCAGCTTCAACAGCAGCAACAGTATTTGATACACCCATACCTAAGTTGTGGTGACCGTGGAAACCCAACTCAATGCTTGGGTCCAAGTGTTGACGTAAGTGACCAACGCGATCAATTACATCTTGAGGAAGCATGTAACCTGCTGAGTCAGTCACATAAATACAGTTTGCACCGTAAGACACCATCTTCTTCGCTTCTTCTAAAAGACGCTCTGGAGATGCCATGTGAGCCAACATTAAGAAGCCCACTGTGTCCATTTCTAATTTACGCGCAGCGGTGATGTGCTGTTCAGAACAGTCAGCTTCAGTACAGTGAGTTGCAACACGAATCGTTGATACACCGATTTCATGTGCCATTTTCAAGTGGTCAACCGTACCGATACCAGGAAGAAGAAGTGCAGAAACTTTTGCATTCTTCATACGCGGTACAACAGCAGACAAGTATTCTTCGTCAGTCGCTGCAGCAAAACCGTAGTTTACTGATGAACCACCAAGGCCGTCACCGTGAGTGACTTCAATTAATGGTACGCCTGCATCATCAAGTGCTGTTGAAATTGCAATCATTTGCTCAACAGTCGTTTGATGGCGCTGCGGATGCATACCATCACGTAAAGTCATATCATGAACAATAATCTTAGACATGCGGTTGCTCCTTAAGCTTCTTCTTTGTTGAATACGTGTTCAGCAAACATTTCTGCTGTACGAGCAGCTGCAGCTGTCATAATGTCGAGGTTACCTGCATATTTCGGCAAGAAATCACCCAAACCTTCTACTTCCAAGAAGATAGAAACACGGTTACCATCAAAAATTGGACCATTTACAAGTTTGTAACCTGGTACATATTTTTGCACTTCTTTAATCATCGCGTGAACTGATTCAGTGATCGCAGCTTGATCTGGCTCACCTTCAACAAGACAGTGTACTGTGTCACGCATCATAAGTGGTGGCTCAGCAGGGTTAATGATGATGATCGCTTTACCTTTTTTCGCACCACCAACTTTCTCAATAGCACCCGCAGTTGTACGTGTGAATTCGTCGATGTTTTTACGTGTACCAGGACCTACAGATTTTGTAGACACAGTCGCGATGATCTCACCATATTCAACAGGTTGAACACGTGAAACTGCTGCAACCATAGGAATTGTCGCCTGACCACCACACGTTACCATATTCACGTTAGGCACTTCACCTTCTGCAAGTAAAGCTTCTAAGTTCACAGGTGGAACACAGAAAGGACCAATTGCAGCAGGTGTTAAGTCAATCATCAGTACACCAAGTTCATTTAACTTGCGGCTGTTTTCAGCATGTACATATGCAGACGTTGCATCAAAAGCAATTTTGATATCATCTTCAATGACGTGAGGAAGAAGACCATCAACCCCTTCTGCAGTGGTTTTTAAACCCATTTTCGCAGCACGAGCAAGACCTTCAGAAGTAGGATCGATACCCACCATCCAAACTGGCTCTAACCATTCGCTACGTTGAAGTTTGTAAAGCAAATCAGTACCAATGTTACCTGGTCCGATCATTGCACATTTAATCTTTTTCATTAACGTACTCTCTCAAAATTCCGACTTATTCAGCAGCGAAAGCAGCAGTCACTGAACCAAAGCCTTCAATCTCAACTTTGAATTCATCACCTGGGTTTGCTACAACCATAGGGCCTAATGCACCTGTTAAAATAATGTCACCAGCTAACAATGGACGACCACGACGTACCATTTCATCAGCAAGCCAGACAGCTGCATTTAAAGGGTTTGCTAAGCAAGCCTTACCAACACCTTGAGACACGACTTCTTCACCACGTGTCATGATCATTTTACAATTCACTAGATCAAGGTTATCGAGTTTTACAGGACGTGAACCCAATACAAATGCAGCTGAAGATGCATTATCTGCGACAGTGTCAATCAAACTGATCTTCCAGTTTTCAATTCGACTATCCACCACCTCAACAGCAGGAAGTGCATAATCAGTCGCGCTGATAATGTCAGCATAAGTGTGTTTTTCTTTCGTTAAATCTTGTTTGATCACCAAAGCGATTTCCGCTTCTACTTTAGGTTGGATCAATAGACCTGCAGGAATCGCCTCTCCATCACCATAAGCCATGTCTGCAAACAGCATACCGAAGTCAGGTTGATCTACACCGAGTTGTGCTTGAACCACTTTTGATGTCAAACCGATTTTACGCCCAACTAAACGACGACCTTCTGATAAGGCACGCGCTGTATTCACTTCTTGTACAGCGTAAGCGATATCTACATCAGCAGCTTCACCACCCAACGTTGGGCGAATTGGTGCGATTGCACTTTGTGATAATTCAGCAGTTCGTAACGCTTGTGCTACTGATTCAACTACAGCAGAATTAGACATCAAGACTTCCTTCAACTTCATTCGATGATCTATTTGACCTTAGGAAATTGCTTGAAAACAACCTTCTAAAGGACAAATTCTTTTAGAGAGATACCTGCATCTCTGATGAGAGCTAGAATGGAAAAATCTTGACCTATATGCCAATACTTATTTTCTTTATGACAATAGTTTCAGACTATAAATAATTTATCAAATCAAGACACTATCTTATTGTTTTACATGTTTTTAAAATTTTATTATTTAAATATACAGAATGTTTAATCTATTTCTAATACTACTTATTAGACCATTGATAATAGAATTATCCATCAATTACAAATTATTAATGCACTAATCCAAAGACAAGTTATATTCTTTTATTGTTCAACTACAATTCAATTAAAATACATTTTAAAAGCCTTGTTAAGGCGACTTAAGTCGTAAAATCGGTGTTGAATATTACAATTGCTACTATCTCATCACCAAATAATCACATTTTCTCTCCATCAAAAAAGATTAGAATATTCTGTAGAATATTCATCAGGTGAAGATACAGAGATAACAATGAAATTATTAAAACTGCCACTATTGATCTTAGCTACCGGGATTAGCTTTTCGGTACTTGCTGACACAGAACCTAAAACTAATATTATTAATCTTCAAGCAGACGCTTCTAAACAAGTCTCTAATGATGAAATGCACGCCATTCTATTTATTGAAAAAAGTAATAAACAGCCTGCACAACTTTCAACACAAATGACCCAATTGATGAATCAGGCCATCAACATCAGTAAAAAATACCCCCAAGTTAAGGTCGAAACAGGTTCTCAGACCACTTACCCTGTCTATGACAACAACAATTCAACAAAACTGAAGGAATGGCGCGGCCGCGCTGAAGTGAATATTGAAAGCAAAGATTTTAAAGCAGCGAGCCAGTTAATTAGCGAGTTACAACAAGATTTTCAAACACAATCGATTAATTTCACTGTTTCCACTGAAAAACGAAAGCAGGTTGAAAATGAGTTATTGACAGAAGCCACGCAAAATTTCCAACAGCGCGCTCAGGTTCTCACTAAAGCTTGGAATCGTTCTAGTTATAACTTGGTTAACTTGAATATGAACACCAATAATTATTCACCAAGACCATTAGCCATGGCACGTGCCGCAATGGTTGTAGAGAGTGCACCCGCTGCAGACTCACAAAATATGGCTGCTGGAGAATCAACAATCACAGTCAATGCAAATGGATCAATTCAATTAAAATAGTTCGCTATTAAAGTTCAAAAAGCCACTCAATAAGTGGCTTTTTTTGTTTCTTACTTTTTAAATGGGAAGGCATATTTCACAATACGTCCCAAAACCTGACCATATTGTTTAAATAAACTCGCATTATTGTAATTCAAGCCGTATTTTTCACACACCGCTTTCACTTTAGGCCCCATTTGACGGTAACGTCGAGCAGGAATATCTGGATAAAGATGATGCTCAATCTGATGACTCAAATGCCCCGTCAAAATATGGAATCCTTCAGAACCTGTCAGGTTAGAAGACCCACGAATTTGACGCATATACCAATGGCCACGGCTTTCATTTTCTAAAACTGACTTCGGAAAAACTTCCACATCTTTGGTGAAGTGACCGCAGAAAATGATACTGAATGTCCAAATATTACGAATACCATTAGCGACTAAATTACCTGTGAAAACGGGTAATGCTGCAGGACCTGCAATGAGTGGGAAGAAAACATAATCTTTAAATAACTGTTTCCCCATTTTCTTTTTCATCGGGTTCAAACGTTGTTGAAATTCTTCTTTGGTCATGCGCCCTTTTAAGCGCTTACCAATTTCTAAGTTCTGAATCGCTACACCCCACTGGAATAACAAACAGAATGGAATACTGTAAAGTGGTTGTAATAAATATCCTTTTTTCCAGCGTTGCTCTGGGAACAAACGAAGAATTCCATAACCAATATCATCATCCATACCTTTAATATTGGTATAGGTATGGTGTTTGTAGTTGTGGGTTTGGCGCCAATCATCAGATGTGCCGACGATATCCCATTCGTAAGTTGTCCCTTTAAATTTAGGGTCGTTCATCCAATCATATTGACCATGCATCACATTATGGCCCAACTCCATGTTTTCCATGATTTTGGCAAAACCAAGCAAGCCTGTGCCTAAAAGCCATGCTGGAGGAAACCAGCCAGCAAATAAGCATGCACGTCCAAGGATTGAACTGTAGCGAATCGCTGCATACACTCGCTTAATATACTTTTCGTCTTTTTCACCTAAATCATCAAGAACTTCCTGCTTAATTGCATCAAGTTCACGTGCGAGTTCATCAAGTTGTGCATCAGTGAGTTCACGATTTTTTGGGTTTTTGAAATATTGTGCTTGAACTGGCATATTCATGATTATTCTCGCTTATAGGTCGATAGTGAGATCAGACTGAGCTGAATTGATACAGATTTTGAGCAGATTTCCAGGCTCAGTATTTTCTGCACCATTGACGAGGTTTTTAGTTGCACCTTGCGCTTTATGGCATGCACATTTATTACATACCCCCATGCGGCAACCGTGCTGTGGGCGAATATTTTGTTGCTCTAAACTTGCAAGTATTGATTGTCCCTTTGGAATCGTGACGACCTTATTTGATTTCGTAAGTGTGACCTGAACAAAACCAGTTTCATCACTAATGAATGGTTCAACACTGAATGCTTCACCTTTAAATTTATGAACACGAGTATCAGTTAGTTGTTCAGCAACTTGCACAAATCCTGCTGGACCGCATGCATAAACCGTATATTGATCTAAGGATTCGATAGCAGTTAAATGAGAATCTTCTAAACGGGAATCAGCCACTTCATCTTGAGTGGTAAAAAATTCAACATTAAAATTTGAGTGTTGATTCGCCAAAGCAATCAACTCTGTTTGAAATGCTAAATCTTCTGTTTTTTTTGCCCAGTACATCAATTTAACTGGCTGAACTAATTTTTTTTGTTGCTGCAATAATGCCTTGATTAAGCTGTACATTGGAGTAATACCACTCCCTGCGGCCAGCATTAATAGAGGTGTATTTACACTTCCAAGTGTCATATCTCCATAGGGTGCACCAAACTCAACAATATCGCCTACCTCAGCCATATCGTTAATCCAAGAACTGACTACACCCTGATCGACTTTCTTAGCAGTCAACAATACATGTTGAGTGTCGATTTTGGTCAAACTATAGGTACGTTCAAAACAACGACCTCGTGTCGTGACAATAACTGGATGATGTTGCCCTGCTTCACCAAACTGAAATTTTCGATTAACCGCAATTTTTAAGCTGACCGTATCATTTGCAACTTGTGTACGTTCAACAATTTTGCCTAATGATTGATTCACCGACCAAATTGGATCAATCTTTTGCAACCAAAAATTGGCAGCATTCGGATCAAATACAGCATTTACTGCGGATCTAATCAAATTTTTAGGTTGCTTAACTGCTTGCATTATGGGCTCATCACAGTGGGTTTAGAATTATTATACACATGTATATATATTTGTATAGACACTTGTATATCATCTATTGATTTCCATATCCTGACACAGAGCGATATAATGCAACTCTAACTGTAAACATCTGATATTTATGAGCAGCTCTACGATTCCCCTTTCTCCTCTGCATGCCAGTGAATCCGCATCCATTTTGGAGCATCCAACTGCACGTACAGTCGGAAGAAAAGCCACAATCACGAAAGAAGAATTATTCCAAGCTGCTCTCAACCTTATCGGACCTCAAAAAAGCATCGCATCTTTAAGCTTACGCGAAGTTGCTCGTGAAGCAGGAATCGCCCCCAACAGCTTTTATAGACATTTCAAAGATATCGATGAACTTGCCATTGAATTGATTGATCGCTCAGGTATTGTTTTACGTCAAATCTTGCATCAAGCCCGCTTAAAAGCAGTTCGTAATTCAAGTATTGTGCGTAGTTCAGTTGAAGTATTTATTGAACAGTTAGATGCTGACGAAGGTAATCTGAGCTTGTTGTTACGTGAAGGTTATACTGGTTCTGCCTCTTATAAAGAGGCGGTTGAAAAACAGCTCAATTACTTTCAGCAAGAACTCATGGATGATCTTGTTCGCCTTGAGCAAAATAACCCTCATAAAATCAAGCATCCAGAATTAGCTGCAAAAGCGATTACTCAATTGGTATTCACTATGGGTGCTAAATTAATCAACATGCCACACGATGAAAGAAAAGTTGTAGCTGAACAAACGATGACGATGATCCGAATGATTTTAGAAGGCGCACGTCATCTGAAAGAATGAATATTGAATGTAAAAAAGCCCTTCAGTTGAAGGGCTTTTTTATTACTTTTCCCAAATTACTTCTTTATTTTGAGCAACCCAAGTTGGAATAAATGCTTCGTACTTCGCCTCAATTTTATTACGCTTAATCTTCATAGTCGGCGTCAACATATCATTATCCATCGTCCACAAATCCATGATGACCACAAAGAATGCAATTTTTTCATGCGGTTCAAGCTTTTCATTAATTTCATTCTTCAACTCAATTAATTTTGCTTCGATATCATCACGTTTATTATCTTGCTGTAATTTATTGCGAATTTCTTCTGCCAACATCACAAAGGCGATCGGCTGTTTATGGCTTGCACCACCAACACAGACAGATTCAATCATTTGGTTATTACCAATCTTTTGTTCAATTGGTACAGGCATTACATACTTACCTTTCTGAGTTTTAAAGATGTCCTTTACACGTCCAGTAATTTTTAGACGGCCAGTCGCATCAATTTCACCCATGTCACCTGTTCTTAAATAACCATCCTCAGTCAAATCTTCAGCTGTTTTTTCTGGGTTTTTGTAATAACCCAACATTGTTCCTGGGCTTTTGACTAAAATCTCACCATTCTCATCAATCTTGCAGTCTACTCGTGCTTGAACATGTCCGACATATCCACTCATATATTCACCCATACGTGTGATATGCGAGTATCCACAGTTTTCTGTCATTCCATAAACTTCAAGCAACTCTAAGCCCAAATTACGATACCATTTAATAATATCTACGGGTAAAGGTGCAGAACCCGTTAAAGCATAACGAACATGATTCAAACCCAATTTTGCCAAGAGTTTTTGCTTAATCTTATTGCCCAAGAATGGGATTTTAAACAACACGTTTTGTACATTAAGTGGAATTTTTTCATTAATCCCCAAATAAAATTTAGTCCATAAACGTGGCACAGAAAAGAAGATCGTTGGTTTTGCACGATTAAGATCTTCAATAAATGTATCTAATGAATTGGCAAAATAAACGGTAAAACCACAAATCATCACCGATGATTGAATAAATACACGCTCTGCAACATGAGCTAGCGGCAAATAAGATAAAGCACGATCTTTTTCTGAAACACCAAACGTAGATTTCAGCTCACTCGCAGGTGAGAGTAAGGTCTTATAACTTTGCATAACGCCCTTAGGTAGACCTGTACTGCCCGAGGTATAAATAATGGTCGCAAGCTCATCCTCGTTTGGAAAATAAGGCTCACTGGTTGGTGCTGTTTTTGCAGTGATTTCATCCCATGTCGGCGCATTATAGTCAGGCGCCAATGGCAATTTAATACAATGCATATCTTGCGGGATGATTTGTTTTACATCGTTCCAACTATCTCCAATGCCATCCAACTTACCGATAAACAGAGCCTTAGTTTCACTATGATCTAGAACATATTTGGTGCCTTCACCATTGAGAGTCGTATATAAGGGAACCGACACGTGCCCTGCCATCCAAATGGCAAGATCTGCCATGATCCAGTGCGCACTATTTTTACCAAAAATTGCAATCTGTGAGCGGCCTGGCAAATTCAGAGATTGTAAATAAGCAGCCATTTTTTTGACTTGACTGGCCACTTCTCCCCAGGTGTATTTAATCACCTGACCATTTGGTAAAGGCTGAACCAAGAAATCTTGGTCTGGCGATTTATTTTCCCAATACATTAAGTAGTGAATATGAGTTGGTAAAAACTCAAATTGGTTGTTGTGCTGATTTACTTCCATGTGAAATGACTCCCAATAACGCATCATTGTTGTTATGTAATGACTCATAACCGAAAGCTGATTTAATCGTTTTAAACTCGTCCTGAGTTCCTGATTGCCGAGTAAAAACTACAGCTTTACGATTTAAATTTTCGAATTATTTTCTATTTTCTATCATGAATTCTGATCAAAATCCAACCATTATTTTGCTCAGTTTAATTGCGCTATATTTTTGATAAAATTGTAATTTAAGACCAATGTGTTGATGATTATCGCCAATGTACTTGGACAATGATTATCCTATAACTAAATCAAACTCATGGATAGAGATTGATCATTATGGCTCAGATTGCCACTATTTTACGTGCAAAAACTCAACTCATGGCTGTCAAAGCCCTCACCCTTGCAATTCCAGTATCACATCCTCTCGTATTTGCGGGTGAAGATTCATCAATGCAATTGTGTGGCAATATTGCTCAGCTCGGCATGAAAAAAGTGATGATTGTGACTGATGCAGTATTGGTCAAATTAGGTGTCATACAACCCATTCAAGATCAATTACAGCACAATGGGATTGAAGTTGTTATTTTCTCTGATGTAAAACCTGATCCAACTTGTGAAATTGTCGAAAAATCTCTAGCACTGTTTAAAAATACCGCATGCGATAGCGTATTGGGTATAGGGGGTGGTTCGACGATTGATACAGCAAAAGTATTAGCGCTCGCAGCCGCAAACCATAAATCGCCTAAACAACTTTTTGGAATTTTAAAAAGCCGTAAACCTGCATATCCATTGTTCGTGATTCCGACCACCGCAGGTACAGGTTCTGAAGTTACCATTGCCGCAGTTATTTCAGACAGTGAAACTCATATTAAAGGCTTAGTTATTGATCCCAAAGTCGTTCCATTAGCAACTGCTTTAGATCCCGTCATCATGAAAGGCATGCCACCTGCTATCACTGCTGACACTGGTATCGATGCCCTTACTCATGCAATTGAATCGTGGGTAAGCGGATTCGCCAACAAACAATCAGATTATTACGCCAGTGCAGCCATGAAATTGATCATGGAAAATTTAAAAACTGCATTTGAAGATGGTCAGAATATTGCAGCACGTGAAGCAATGGCGCTCGGTTCTCATTATGCTGGTTTGGCAATGAATAGCGCTGGAATTGGCTATGTACATGCTTTGGCGCATCAATTAGGGACTCAATATCAAATCCCACACGGACGCGCTAATGCCATTATCTTGCCTCATGTTCTAGAATTTAATCGTAAAGCATCAGAAAAACGCTTAGCACTAGCAGCGAAGAAAATTGGTTTAAGCTCGTCACACACTTCAGATGAACAAGCCGCAAATATATTCATTCAAAGCGTAAAGCAATTACTCAAAGATTTGAAAATCGATACTGAGATTCCGAATTTAAAAAAGCAAGATTTCCCAGAGATGATTAAATCTGCTTTTACTGAAGCCCATGGAATTTATGCCGTACCAAAATACATGAATTATTCAGATGCTGAGCAAATTTTAAATCGACTTTAATGCCAATAAGGCACGAATAAAAGCTCAGTATACAATCGTGTCTACTGAGCTTTTTTAATTTGCGACAAGGAATGCCGCCATGTTAAAAAATTTAGATTCACTAAACCCTTTTATTCATGTCACGATTGAGAATAGAATCCTGACCATCAAAATTGATCACCCCGAGCAAAAAAATGCTTTAACTGGGGAAATGTACAATGACATTGCAAAAATATTGGATGCAGCAGATCAATCTCAACAAGTGAATGTTGTGATTTTACAGGGTAACGAACATGATTTTACCGCAGGAAATGATCTGAAAGATTTTATGTCTGCCGCTCAAAAATATGTTGGTTTAGCCGCTGATGCTACACCACCCTTTGTCTTCCTAAAAGCGATCGCAAGATTTTCTAAACCTATTATTGCTGCGGTACGTGGCTGCACTATAGGCGTTGGCGTCACTATGCTATTTCACTGTGACATGGTATACGCTCACCCCGATACAGAATTTCAAATTCCATTTGTAAGTTTGGGATTATCTGTAGAAGGTGGCACCAGCCTTCTTTTCACTGAGTTGGCTGGTTATCATATGGCTGCCGAATTATTGCTCACAGGTCGAAAATTTTCAGCGGAAGAGGCGCTAAAATGTCGAATCATCAATCAGATTTGCGAGCAACCTGAACAATTAGCTTTGCAGCGAGCTCAACAGATGAGTCAACTGCCAATGACCACGCTAAAAATTATTAAAAAACAAATTCGACCCGAGCAAGATCAAATTCTGAATTGTATTGTTCAGGAAGCTGAGGTTGTTGCAGAACGTTTAACATCACCTGAAATGATTGAAGCCGTGATGGCTTTCTTACAAAAAAGAAAACCTGACTTCAATCAATTTCTGCAGTCCTAAAAAAAGCACCCTAGGGTGCTTTTTTTATTTTATGGCTTTACCACCACCAAGACTCGAATCGCTTCAGGCGTTACAGCTAAACCTTCTAAAAGGCTTAAGCCTTCTTTTTGAAGCTTCTGCAAACGTGCAATTTCATCTTCGCGAATACTTGGGTTAAATTGTTTCAAATAACTTAAACGATCAATTTCATATTGCCATTTATTGCTATAGATTTCTTTCGCTTGCTGTTTTAATTCAGGCAAAGCACCTTTTGCAATGTCTAAAGCTTGTGCATAACGTTGTTCAACGACATCACGACGTGCTTTCACCACTTGGCGACAACTATTACCGTCAAGATGATGTAAGTATGGTTTCAAAATATCTGGTGCAATTTTAGCTGATAAATCTTGGCCTTTTTCACTTAATAACACACGAATCAATTGTGTTGGTAAACTCGCTGGCAAGTTCAATGCTTTCGGTGCAATCACATCCACTTTGAACCACACCTCAACTAAAACTGAACCTTGTGGTAAAGCTGCAGATTTCAATAACGCCACATTGGTACTACCAAACGATTGCGTATTGATCATTTCCATGACACTTTCAGTGAAAGGATGCTCAAGCGTTATGTATTGCGCATCTTCACGGATCTGAGCCTGATCACGATAGAACGTCACGGTCATGCCTTCCTCATCCAAAGTCAGACCTTGGACTTGCATTTGATCAGTAGGCTTAATAATCACCGTGCCATTACTTTGCTCATCAAAATCAATATTGGTTGACGCCATGAAGCGTTTCATAAACATTGGCAAAGTCGTATTGTCATCATACTCTTCAAGCGCTTGCACAATTTCTTGCGCAACCATTGGGCGACAAGAATTGTATTCCAATAAACGATCACGTCCTGCTTGTAGCTCTTGCTCTAAAGCTTCACGTTGCACACTCACGGCTTCAAGCAAATCTTCAAAGGCTTGACCTTTATCAGCCAACAAGCAATCTTTAAGATCAACAATAAAATTTTCTTGTAAGGTTTGCGCAGTTGGAGAAATATTGCTGAAAATATTTAATGCTTCATTGTACCAACGGAACATACGCTCTTGTGCAGTGCCCACTAAATATGGCACATGAATCTGAATACGGTTTTCTTGACCAATACGATCAAGTCGACCAATACGCTGTTCAAGAACATCAGGGTTCGCTGGCAAATCAAATAGGATTAAATCTGAAGCAAACTGGAAGTTACGACCTTCTGAACCAATTTCTGAACACAATAAAATCTGAGCACCATATGAATCTTCTGCAAAATAAGCAGCTGCTTGGTCACGCTCTAATAGACTCATGCCTTCATGGAACATTGCTGTACGGATCCCTGCATGGATACGTAATGCATTTTCTAAAGCTTCAACTACTGGCCCACTACGTGCAATAAGTAAGACTTTTTTATGCTTTAACTGAGTACGGAGCATTTCCATAATCCACGTTACACGTGGGTCAGTTTCCATCCAAGCCCCGTCCAATTGCGCTTCTTCTGGCCACATTTGTTCACGAAGTTTACCATCCATCGACCATCCTTCTGGCGCAGGTAATGGTGCAGGCTGACAATCGCGACCAGGGAAGCCTTGTATCGCTTCACGTGTATTACGGAATAGTACACGCCCCGTACCGTGACGATCTAACAATTCATGAATTGCACGGAAACGCTGTTCTGGCTCATCTTCAATCTTGTGACCCAGTAACTGCTCAACTGCTTGGAAATGATCAGCTTCAAGGGGTTGATCCGACATCAGCACTTCCGCAATTTGAGCTGTTTGCTGATATTTTTCCTCTTCATCTAAGAAACGATCAAGTGAATTGAAACGTTGCGGATCGAGCAAACGTAAACGAGCAAAATGGGACTCAACACCTAACTGTTCCGGCGTTGCAGTCAGTAAAAGTACGCCTGCTGTTTTTTCAGCAAACTCTTCAACAAGATCATAGCGGTCATTACCACCTTCTTCTTCTGACCACATCAAGTGATGTGCTTCATCCACCACAAGCAAATCAAAACCTGCTTCGAGCGCTTGCTCACGTAAATCTTCATGGTCGATCATGAGATCAACAGACGCAATGATGCACTGTTCAGTTAAGAACGGATTCAATTCTGGATCATGTTCTTTGATCGAAGCAGTACGCGTTAAATCAAATAGGGAGAAATTCAAATTGAAACGGCGACGCATTTCAATCATCCACTGATATTGCAGTGAATCAGGAACTAAAACCAGGATGCGTTCAGAACGTCCTGTTTTAAGTTGCTGGTGTATGATTAAACCTGCTTCAATGGTTTTGCCTAGACCAACTTCATCCGCCAATAATACACGTGGGGCAAAGCGCTTACCTACTTCATGCGCGATATAAAATTGGTGAGGAATCAATCCAACACGAGCACCCACCATGCCACGTAATGGACTATTTTGCATATTAGCTTGCATTTGTAATGCTTCAATACGCAGGTCATACCATTCTTTATAATCAATTTGGCTTGCCAGTAAACGATCAAGTGGTTTAGACAACTGAATCGTCGCACCAACACGAGTTTCATTTAATGATTTACGTTCATCAGTACCATCTTGTAACTGACGAATGACGTTGTAACGAATAACGCCACCACGCTCTTCTAATGATTCGACTTTCCAGACGATGCCCTCTTGGTCTTGAAGCTCATCATTCACATTGAACACAATTCGAGATAAAGGTGCGTTACTACGTGCATAGACACGGGTTTCGTCACTTTTAGGAAAGAGGATGCTAATTGATCGTTCATTTACATCAATCAAAACCCCTAAACCTAACTCTGTCTCTGTGTCTGATAACCAACGTTGACCAATAGCAAACTGCTGCAATTTTTCCACCTTATCTCAAGTTAGGACTGAAAACTTATGCTCAAACAGGAGATGATTTGAGCAAAATTTAACGTCTATAAGCAATATATTTTGACATAAAGCCCACCAAAAAGTGAGCAATATTTAGCACCGATCTATTTAATTGATCATAACCAAGATTTCATCATGATCAGATCATAAAATATTCGTATGCTGATTTAAAAATGTGTTTTTAGAACGGCACTGGACAATGAAAATTCAGTCGTTCACCGGTAACAGGATGATTGAAACTTAACTGCTCTGCATGCAAACAGAGTCGATCTTTCAAAGCTTGTTGCGCTGGTGTTGCATACAAAGTATCCCCTACGATGGGATGCCCTAAATGCTGCATGTGAACGCGAAGTTGATGTGCTCGACCTGTGATTGGCGTTAATTTTACGCGTGTCACCCACTGATCTTGAATTTGAAATTGTTCAATTGCTTCCCAATGCGTTAACGCTGCTTTATTGTGATGCGCATCTACGATATGCAATGGCGGACGCGATGGGTCGTAAATCACAGGAATATCTACAGTTCCTTGACCTGTTACATATCCCGCGACTAGTGCTTGATAAGTTTTATCCGTTTCACGTTCTTGAAATTGGCGAGAGATCGATTTTTGACCTGTTTTACTGAGTCCAAACACCAATAAGCCGGATGTATCACGATCTAAACGATGAATCAAAAGCGTACGCGGTTCTTCTTGAAGAAGACGATTAATAACGCAATCTTGAAGATCAGGCGTTTTGCCCGGAACAGAAAGTAATCCAGCTGGTTTGTGAATCACCATAAAATCTTGATCACGATGAATGAGATGTTCCTGAAGAAAATGACTCAAATTTCTATTCCTAGCAGATCGTGAAAACAAGGCGGCAATAATAGAAAGCTTAGCGATAAATTACAATCTTGAAATGGACAAACAGTGATGATTTTTCCGATATCTGATAGAAATTAAATCAATCTAACGATTCAAATGTATTAAGTTTTATTTTTGACATCTAGCAGTCTTTTCTCAGGATAGGAAGCAATTGAGAAAGTGTGCAATTTTGCACAAATGATTCAAAATCTATATGTGCGCCATTGGCTCTCCACAAGCCAATCAAACTCACCATTGCGACTGAATCTAAGCCATAGCGCCTTAAATCTTGAAATGGATCAATTTCTAAAATATCGAATTCGAGGTATTCAGCAATAGACAGCAATATACCCTTTTCAGAAAGAATAAATGAGGACGGCGCACTCAATTCCAGCATTCGAATCATGGAAGATGTATTCATATGATGAATATCTTGTTCTACACAGTTCTCAATCCACTGTAAATGTTGGCTCTTCGTTTCTACATGAACAGCATCGTTCACCACACAAATTTGAGGAGTAATCGAAATGATATGCTGTAAAAGTTGCTTTATAGGTGAATTGATCATGCCAGACACAATCAGTTGTTTTTTTTCTGCCAGTAATTCACCCAACTGCGCTACTTTAGAAAATGATTGTTGCTCTTCAATTTCAATCACTTCAATATCTAAAGCCTGAGCTTTTTTAATTAAGCGATTTAAATGAATTAATAATTCTTGATGTTGGTCATTGCTATATTCAGCTAAACGTTGAAATCCAAAAACCACCAAGACGCATTGTTCAGCTTCAATGGACCACTTTGCCAAACTCGCGCTGAGTTCAATTTTTTTGGGTGGTGTATAAAAATATGACATTGCCACTCTAATCAGCTAAAGCCAAGAAAACTTCTATGGCATGCAGCGCAATTTCAGCATCTTCAAAAGATTTAGCACCTGAAACTCCCACGGCTCCCACCAATTGCCCTTGATAAATAATGGGTTCCGCACCTTCTAACATTCCCGACAATGAGTGAACAGTCAGAAAACCCAATTGCCCATCTTTGATCAGCTCTTCAAAAATTTGAGATGGGTGGCGGCTCAAAGCTGAACATTTTGCTTTTTCAGCTGACAAATTCGCAGTCATTGGAGAGGCACCATCCATGCGTTTCATTGCAAGTAAACTTCCAGTTTCATCTACAACAGAAATACTGACATTCAACTTTTTATCAATCGCATATTGTTGCGCACGCGTCAGTAAGAACTCCGCGTCTTCTAAAGTTAAATAATGTTTTAATTTCATTTCTATTTTAAGTCCGTGAATTTTATACGTGCAAAAAAGCCTACAGTATTTACTACTGTAGGCTTATGTTAATAGATTTTCAAAAAAATTCTATTTTAAACGCGCAAATACATTCTTAGCTGCTTGAATAGTGAACGCAATATCTTCATCGGAATGCGCACTTGAGATAAAGCCGGCTTCAAAAGCAGAAGGCGCTAAATTTACACCTTCATCCAACATGCCATGGAAGAATTTACGGAACATTTCAACATCGCATTTCAACATTGAATCAAAGCTTGTGATGTCTTCTTGATCAGTGAAATACAATCCAAACATACCTCCAACCTGTTGAGTCTTAAATGGTATACCTGCTTCATCTGCGGCAGTCTGTAAACCAACCAATAACTTTTCGAGCTGTGCAGTTAGATTTTCATAGAAACCTGGTTGACGAAGATGTTTAAACATCTCAATCCCAGCTCTCATTGCCAGCGGGTTACCTGACAAAGTTCCTGCTTGGTAAACTTTACCTAGAGGCGCAATACATTCCATCACCTCCCGCTTACCACCAAATGCACCTACAGGCAGACCTGCACCAATAATTTTACCTAGCGTAGTTAAATCAGGTGTAACGCCGTAGTGTGCTTGAGCTCCACCTAATCCCACACGGAATCCAGTCATCACTTCATCAATAATGAAGACTGAACCATGCTCATCACACACATCTCGAATGGCTTGCAAGAATCCATCAATTGGTTTAACCAAGTTCATGTTACCTGCAACAGGTTCAACAATAACACCCGCAATTTCGGAACCAAACTTAGCAAAGCATTCTTTTAAAGTCGCAATATCATTGTATGGAAGCGTCAAAGTATGTTTTGCAAAATCAGCAGGAACACCCGCTGATGTCGCCTCGCCTTCACCACTTGTGAGTAGACCAGAACCTGCTTTCACTAAAAGTGAGTCTGAGTGACCATGGTAACAGCCCTCAAACTTAACAATCTTGTCACGACCTGTATACCCACGTGCAAGACGAATCGCAGTCATTGTTGCTTCTGTCCCTGAGTTGGTCATACGTACCAATTCAATTGACGGCATAATTTCACAGATAATATCTGCCAATGTCGTTTCATGCACTGTAGGTGCACCAAAACTTAGACCATCAACAGCGGCTTCTTGAACAGCTTTAATGATCGCAGGGTGTGCATGTCCTAAAATCATTGGTCCCCATGAACCAACATAATCCACATAGCGTTTGCCATCTACATCGTACAGGTAGGCACCTTGAGCTTTTTCAATAAATACCGGCGTACCGCCTACACCATTAAAAGCACGTACTGGTGAATTCACACCACCAGGAATATGTTTGCTGGCTTGTTTAAATAATTGTTCTTGCTTAGGAGATAAACTCATGAAAATCACTCAACTCAAAAAAGTAAAAAATTTAAGCTTGTTTAGTAAATAGCTCTGACCAATCGTAAACACGTTGACCAACGGTTGACATAGACCGACCCAATACATCGCTAATAACAGCACAAAGATCTGCTCCGGCAGCAATCACTTCAGCACCATTTTCAACCGTCAAACCTCCAATCGCGCAAATAGGTACATTTAATTTTGCTTTTGCAGCTTTTAATGTTTCTAAACCAATATTACCTGCTTCAGGTTTGCTTTGTGTCGCATAAATTGCGCCAAATGCTACATAATTTGCGCCGTCTGCGATCGCTTGCTCAGCTAGTTCAATAGAATTATTACAACTACGTCCAATTAAGACGTTTTTTGGCAATCTTTCCACAGCCTCTTGGATTGAACCATCATCTTGACCAAGATGCACACCCACGCCATATTTGACTGCGGCCTCTAAATCATCATTAATGACAAAAGGAACCTTATATTGATTACACATATTCTTCATGTATTCAATTTCATAAGCTTGATCTTCTTTCGCAACGTTTTTACGACGATACTGAAGTACTGCAACTTCATAAGTTGCCATCGCTCCTTCAAGCTTTGCTAATAGAAGTTCAATAGGATCATCGTTGGTGATTAAATACAAACCGCGCATAAAGAATAACTCTAGGCAAATACTAAAAATTTAAAACATTATAGGACAAAGCCTTGGAAGAACACATTCATAATTAGTATGAAAACACCTTTTGGCATGTTATGTACAGTAAATGCATAAAGGATTCCCTCTTCCATTAAAGTACAGTCAATAATTTTGTATAATCTCAATTATATTAAATAGATGCGTTTAATTATTTGATTCAGTACTTAATTCATGATGTTTGATAACTTCATCAATAATCAATCGTAAAACTTGCCGGCAACTAATGGACTTAAATAGCTTCATCAGAAAGTTTTTTAAAATTAACAATTTGATTGTTTTCTCTTTCAGAGATCTACTGAGGGTAACTCAGATTAAGTCTTTAATTTTCCTAGTTTTATTAGTTTAGTTAAAGCGCTCGGATAGTATCAAAATGAGTGAAGCACCAATATTATCAATACATTTTCTTAATTCATTCAATTTTATAAAACGTTTTCATATAAATTAATTTTATCATTCATCATAAGCCCCCATTATTTATTCTATTGATGGCTCGCTCTAATTCATCATAATGATGAATACTCTCATCTGTAATTGCTTTTTTTAGTATTGTATTTGGGTGAAAAAAAATAGTTTTCATACCAACATTTTTTGCACCTTCTATATCAGCTTTAGGATTGTCACCAATAAAAATACAATCAGAAGGTGTACAATTTAACTGGTTACAAGCGTAAGCAAATATTTTTTTATCGGGCTTTCTCAAGCCAATCGCTTCTGAAACTATGATAGTCGAGAAATATTCGGTAAGACCTAAAGCATAAAAATTATGTTCCTGAAATGGGCTTTTTCCATTGGAGACTAACCCAATCTTATATCCCTTTTGATAAAGATCTGAAATGACTTTTTGGACGTCATCAAAACCAATTGAAAATTTATTGAAATCAGTAATGTAAGAATTAAGTAATTCATCAACAGTAAATTTTTTTATATTATAATCTTTGATTAATTGACTGTAAACTATATCTTTCCAAACATTTCCATTATCATCCAATTCAATAAATTTTTTTATAAATGCATCTTTTAGTTCTTGTGGTACTAATTGGAAAAAATTTACTTGCCAACTTATAAAACGAATAAGTGACTCATTCCTATTCAAAATAGTTTGATCCAAATCAAACAGAAGTATGTTTCGCATTAAAAATACTCACTCTCATAATAAAAGTTCTATATATAGTTCATCTTCTTTTTTTTCAGTATTATTTAAATTAACATAATATGTATTATATGCGGTTTATCAGAATAATACCGTTAACTCATCTAACTGAATACATTAATTTTTTTATTTAATCCCAATATTTATAATTTGGATTTATTCATTGGATGTTAAGCCTCTCCAGCTATCATATAATCATATTTTTGTGTAGCTTTCTTAAAACATTTCATGACAAAAAAAGCCCAGAATCTGCTGAGCTTTTTTAACAATATATAAATTTAGCTATCAATTTTATCAAATTTACGATCTTTCAAACTCAAGTTTCCGCGCAAAATATCCGATAACATTCTCCAGTCTGAAATAAAGCTATACAACGGTTGTTTAAAGCTTGCTGGCTTATTTTTTTCAAAAACAAAATGCCCCACCCACGCGCATGCGTAGCCTGAAACTAATCCGTAGACCAGATATTTAGCTTTACGCTGACGAATCGCTTGAGTAAAAAAATAAATACCGATTGAGCTACCTGCTGCATGTAAACGACGACTCATAATGCTGCGGTGTTCAGTCAAATAAAAACGATAAAATTCTGAGTAATTCTTGATGGGTAATTGAAATTTAGCTTCTTCTTGCGATGAAGATGGCTCTACATAAGCATTCATTGTTGTATTCCTGTCCTTTTTTTGACCACCATAATTCAAAAAATCGCACTTGAAAAGCTTATCTTACAAATATTGTGATTAATCATTCATTCAAGTAAATGTAAGTGAATTGTCAAGATTGTGGTTCTAACTGAATCAGTTACAATCCCCTTTAAATTAAAAGGCAATCAAATGTCTTACTTCTACGAAAATGATTGATAGATTAGGAAAATCACATGCTTGAAATTGAATTAAAGTTTCAGATCCCAGAAGCTCGACGGAATGCGATTTTAAAAGCAATCGATCCAAAAAAGTCTGAACTCATTCAAATGCAAGCAAAGTACTATGACACTCCAGATCGCCTACTCTCTCAGCATGGGATAGCCATTCGACAACGTCTTGAAAATACCAATTGGGTTCAAACCCTAAAAGCGACGAAAAGTAAAAGCCATTTACACCGTTTCGAACATAATCATGATTTAGGTAATCTTGAGGCTGCACCGAATTTAGATCTATCTATTTATTCAGATGATTCCGAAGCTTATGAGGTCTTAAATGACGCATTGAAAGGTGATTTTGACCAATTAGTCTTGCAGTTTGAAACAGACATTCAACGTACAGTTCGAGTGATTAGCTTTGAAGATGCCGAGATTGAAGTGAGTCTAGATATTGGCGTTGTACGATCAGATGATCGAGAACATGAGATTCATGAAGTAGAGTTTGAACTCAAACAAGGAAAAGTTGAAACATTACTAGCGTTTAGTTTTGAGTGGGTCAAAAAATATCAACTTTGGCTAGACGTTCGAAGTAAGGCTGAGTTTGGTAATTTATTGGTTTCAAATTTAGTTGTAAGCCCAGCGCGAACTGAAAAAGAATGGATCGTTGCAAAAAAAGAAAGCGCAGAAAAAACGATTCGAATGATGATCGGTCACCATATGCAACATTTGCTGCCGAATATTGCTGCGATTTCTGCGGAAGTGGCTGAACAGGAACACATCGAACAAGCACATATTGCTTTGAACTATTTGTTTTTAAGTCTATCTATTTTTAAAGACTGGACATCAAAGAGCACAGATAAATGGGCACATCAGTTATCTGCATTTAAAAGTCATTTTGAAAACCTAAAACATTATGAGCATATGCAACACACCTTAGGTGCTATTCTGCAAAACCCTAAAACTGCTGAAATGCTCAGCAAAGATGTGCTCTACGCCCGAGAAAAATTAAATAACTTAGTCAAATCTACCCAAAACGTTCAACACTATCTTGAACTTTTGAGTTTTAGTTTAGGCAATTCCAAGAAGGTGCAAACCCAAGACCTCAAAACCTATGCTCAAAATACGCTTCAACAGCAGTATAAAGTTTTACAGGAATGTCTGAATGAAGCTGATCCTTCTAACTTTGAAAGTCTTGACCAATTGGCAATACATTTAAGTGAATTAAAATTCAGTTTCCCAGTCTTAACACAAATTTTTGATGTGAAGAATTTACAAAAATACGGCAAGGCGCTTAATGATGCACATTATGCAGCTGAACAATATCAAGTATTGTCTTCCTCATCATCCTACTTACAGCAAACAGAATTAGAAGCCAGTGACTGGTTCGCCTTAGGTTGGTTGACGGCAAAGCAAGAAATTTACGCTGAAAAACTTTTGGAAGCGACTGAACAATTCTTAGTAAGCAGAAAATTTATCAAGTCATAAAATTCAAGTCAGAACTTTTCGTCAGTGAGAAGTTCTGACTTAAAAATGATCCCAAGTTTGCATCGCCATGTGTACAACGCTTTCCAATTGTTCAAAAGTTGCGCCATCACGTGCTTGTAAGCTTAGTCCTTGCAAAATCGTCATATAATAATCTGTCATTGCCTGAATATTAGTTTGTACACTAATTTCACCTGAAGCTTGGGCAGCTAATAATTTTTCTAGTAAATTCGATTTAGATAGCTGTCTTTTTTGCGAAATTGATTGTTGTATTTGTTGATTTTGAATCGAACAGTTCATTGTCGCCACGACCAACATACATCCTTTAGGTTTGTCTTCTTGCACCAGTCGTTTTAGATTTTCAATCAAATAGAGTTCCATTGCTAATTTTATGGAATGTGCCTGTTTAAAAATCATTTCCATCGAGCATGATTCGTGCCTGAGATAATAGTCAATGCAACGATTAAAGAGCTCAGATTTATCACCATACGTACTATAAAGACTAGGTGCAGTGATTCCCATGGCGAATGTTAAATCACTCATTGAAGTGGCTTCATAACCGTATTTCCAAAATAGTGTCATGGCTTTTTCAAGTGCTTGTTCTTCATTAAAACACTTAGGACGTCCACGCCCCTTTGATATTGATTTGGCACTATCCATTTGATTTATTGGCTTTGAACTTTCCTGCATATTCAACCCAATTAATTTTATAATGATCATTAATAAATTAATTGACCCAGATCTTAAATTCAAATATTTTATTTCTATAACAATCATTATGAAATTATTTTCAAGGAGCGTTGGTCAATGAAATCCGAATCTCATCTGACTGAAACCGCTGTTAATTCTCCATCTCCTACAAAAAATCAAGGAAATTGGTTTGCTGTTATAACACTTTCTATCACCGCTTTTATATTAGTGACCAGTGAGTTTCTCCCTATTGGTGTGCTCAATGCAATCGCACTAGATCTCAACATTTCAGTCGGTACTGCTGGCCTGTTCATTACCCTTCCAGGCGTGATGGGTGCTTTCGCAGCACCGCTTATCTCGGTCTGGGTGAAGCAACTTGATCGACGCTATTTATTAATCGCACTCACAGCGGTCATGGTCATTGCAAATTTCATTACGAGCTATTCAGAAAGTTTCACTTGGATTCTATTGAGTCGCTTTTTCTTGGGTATCGCGATAGGCGGATTCTGGGCAACTGCAATCGCCTTAAGTGGTCGTGTTGCACCTCCTCACCTACCCATCGCCAAAGCAACAGCTATCGTCATGGCTGGCGTGACTCTGGCAACTGTGCTGGGTGTTCCGGTTGGAACATGGCTAAGTGAAATTTACGGTTGGCGTAATGCCTTTATGATCACCTCGGTGATTGGTGCCATTATTCTGTTTTTTGAAATTAAATTCCTACCGAAATTACCGCCGACTTCAGCTATTCAATATAGCGATCTACCCGCATTGTTTCGAGATCCAAAAGCTCGTAAAGGGTTAATCATTGTTTTATTTATCGGATTAGCGCATTTTTCAACATACAGTTACTTGGCGCCTTTCTATAAAAATGAAGCAGGATTTGATGGTTCAACCATCAGTTCTTTACTTCTTATTTATGGAGCAGCAGGCTTCGTAGGCAATGCATTCTCCGGTTATAGCAGCAATATCAATGTCCGCTATACGCTTTTTGCTGTTGCATTGTGTTTAGCAATCGTATTCCTTACATTCCCTGTTTATGCCAAATTCTTAACTGGTGCATATATTCTTACAGCATTATGGGGTTTTGCTTTTGGTGCCTTTCCTACGACAGCCAATATCTGGATGTTTTTACATGCGCCACATGCGGTTGAAAAAGGGATGCCTCTTTTTGTCAGTATGTTCCAAATCATGATTGCAGCAGGCGCTTTATTTGGTGGTTTTATGGTAGATCACTTCAATACCAGTACCTTAATTTACAGTGTATTGATTTTTATTTCATTAGCTGTAATTGCTGTATTCACTCATAGTCGAGGATTGAATAATCCTAAAGCTCAGCAATGTACATCAATTAATTGAGTTGAGTTGAGTTGAGTTGAGTTGAGTTGAGTTGAGTTGAGTTGAGTTGAGTTGAGTTGAGTTGAGTTGAGTTGAGTTGAGTTGAGTGTAATTTTTTACGCTCAATTCTTAAATAATTCTATGAAATATAAACTCATTTCGTTGAGTGAAATCAATTTAAGAAATTAACGCGCTAAATTCTCAACCATCATTCAAATCGATCAATGCACCAATTCGGTGACATTTGCACAAAAATGATGAATTTTTTCATGAAAAATCCGTTAATCACTCCTCCATATTATTAATTATACCTAAATTATATATTTATCATTATTTATTAGTTGGCATACAAAATGCATTCATTATGATGAGTCTATCGTTTAACGCTAGTTATTCGATTTACTTGAAAATAAAATCAAACATGAATGGTGAATACAATGAATAATTCAAATCCAACAACTTTAAAAGAACTTACATTAGATGAAATTGAAGCAGTATCTGGTGCAGGTTTAGTGACTAATTTGCTTGGTACTGTCGGCTCTCTTGTAGGATTAAAAGATCCTTTAGTGAAAATTGGCACTGGCGTAAATGAAACACTTAATGGAACAATTGATTCACTAGGATTAGGTGTATTAAAAGGTGTTGTAGACACCTTGATTTAATTTTAAAAATCTTATGAACAATAGACTTTTTAATCTTTCAAATCACTCATCAAAAGGCTCATGAATGAGCCTTTTGATTGATATCCTACAAGATTTTGAACTAGAATGCTCTATACATGGATTGTTCAGCAATACAATAATTTTCCTCTATTTATGGCATCTAAGTTCGGGGTTAATGTGAATTCTTCCGATGAGAAGCTTACTCAACCATAAGATTGGTAAATTCTGCTGCTAAACTTATATACATTCATCCCCTAAAAATACACATCAAAAGCTGAACTTTTCTCACTTTGATTAAGTCATTATTTTAAAAAGTAGCAATTTCATACTCGATAATTTTCATTATATTGATAAATTAAATATTTAATTTTTAAAGGTGCGAACTTGAAGACAATTGGTTTATTAGGTGGAATGAGTTGGGAGTCGACTGATTTGTACTATCAACAAATCAATAAGATGGTTCAAACGAAACTTGGCAAGTTACACTCTGCTAAGGTTATTCTTATTAGCGTTGATTTCGCTGAAATTGAGGAGTTACAACGCAAAGGATTATGGGAAGATGCAGGAATCTATTTAAGAGATCAAGCCATACAATTAGAAAAAGCAGGTGCAGATGGCATAGTACTTTGTACAAATACAATGCACAAAGTAGCAACTTATATTGAGGAATCAACCAACATACCATTTATTCATATAGCAGATGCGACAGCCATGGAAATCATGAGCCAGAAAATTACAAAAATTGGGCTGCTTGGTACTGCATTTACGATGGAACAAGATTTTTATAAAAGCAGATTGGAGGAAAAAGGACTTAAAGTAATAACACCTAATAAAGCGAGTAGAAAAATTGTTCATGATATTATTTACAACGAATTATGTTTAGGCATAATTAGCGAAGCTTCGCAAAAGAAATATATTCATATTGTCGAAGAATTAATATCTTCTGGCGCTGAAGGAATCATTTTAGGATGCACTGAGATTTGTATGCTTATAGGAGATCTAAAATTCTCAGTCCCTCTATTTGATACAACTTCTATTCATGCGCAAGCAGCTGTAGATTTTGTATTATCATAAATATTTCATAGCATAAAAATCATTCAGATCATGCAAAAAAATATTTAACTGACATCAAAATCTATCATCAAGTACATGAATCGTTGCTCAAGACTAAATTTAATCAAATAAATACATATTTTAAAAAACGCTTTTTTTGATTGATATTCATGCCACAACAATCATCATTTAATCCTCATCGATAGAATTTAGAATGATGTTGAAATCAATAATTTCATCTGCGATTTCTGTCGCCATACGTTCATGAGAAATCATAATGACCGTTTCAACTCGCTCTTGAATAATTTTTAAAATTTTCGAACTTGTTTTCTCATCTAAGGCTGCTGTAGGTTCATCTAAGATCAGAAGCTCTGGTTTTTTTAATAATGCACGAATGATGTTTAATCGTTGTTTTTCACCACCAGAGAAGTTTTTATAAATTTCTTGTATATCATCGTCTAACTCAATTTGATTTTTTTCCAGCAAATGGAGTAAATCAAACTCTTTTAGCCAATGTTTAAGCTCCTCATCAGAATATTTGATCTCAGTATTTTGAATCAAATTTTGTCTTAATGAGGTTGAATATACGATCGGAGTTTGGCTGACCACAGCAATCTGATCAAATATCTTTTCTGAAAATACTGAAGTGATCTCTAAATTTCTAAAGAATAGCCGTCCAGATTTGATCTTTTCTATTCCCACCAAATAATTGAGGAAACTTGATTTTCCAATACCTGTTCGCCCCTGAATTAAATATATTTTTCCACACACGATGTCTAAATTAAAATTTTCAATCGTCTGCTGACCTAGATCAAATGACACATTTTGAAATGAATACGCCACCTCACTTTCTTTCTGTTCCTCAGCTGTTAGATCATTCGTACTGAATGACTCATGTTCCAATTCAAAATATTCTAGGTACTGATCAATAGCCACAATATGACCTTTCAAATGAATGATATTTTGAGACATCATCATTAAAGGAATGGTTAAACCTATAATATAGGTACTGACTAAAACAAAATCACCTGAACTAAAACTTTGATATTCAAACATATAGACTGATAAAACCATGAATACCAAAAGAAAAAATGACACAAATAACAGTTGATATATCATGAGATACTGAAGTTTTTTATAGGTAACCTGAGTCTTTATTTTATAGTCATCGATTCTGCGGCTAAACTCTTCAAATTCGTAATATTTCGAATGACTGAGTTTGATATCATAACTTTGTTGGAGTTTTTCAATCACAAATTGATTCAGTTGATTTCGAGCACCATACATAATCGTAAAGATATCTTGTGTCTTAAAGGTAATGATGAGCGATAAAGCAACTGTACAAGCTGAGAATACGAAAAAATACACACCAAATTCAAGATTGATCGTATTTCCGAGCACATACACCATACCTAAGATTTTAAATACCGTAGGTACAATGACAAAAAATATAGTAAAAATAATTGTACCAAGTGCTTCGCTGCCACGAATTAAATTGGCATTAAATACACCGATATCTTGTTGACGTTGATCTTTTAATTTCAAATCTAGAAAATTAAATACACCAGCTTTAAGCATGGATGCATCAACATTTCTGATCATCATAGACATGGCAAAATTATTTACATTCTTCATCCCTTCATTGATAAACCAAGCGAGTGCATAAGCCACGGCGAATAAATAGAGCAGATGAATTTGAAAAAAGTCTTGAATCGAATAGTAATGATCAGGCTCACTGGTCTGGTCAATCAGCAGCTTAAACAAATACGGTAAACCAACACTTGTACCAATAATTAAAATTTGAAGTATGGCTAAAACGAAGAACACACTTAATCCATTTTCATCATGTTGACGAAATAACATCCACGCCTTTTTAAATTGTTTAATCTTTTCAGTCATCATTCTTGAAATTAGTTATTTTTTGTGATGACTATTTTAAACAATACTAATCAATAAGTTTGGATATGGATCGTAGAAGCTTTGTTCTTATATGGTAGCTAATCGTTGATTCTAATGTCTAAACTAAGTTCAATCAGTCCAACTAACGATATTTACCATAAATACGCCACGTGTTGTTATCCGCCAATGGATCGCTATATGAGTCATTTCGTTGCTTACGTGGTTTATCGCGAGCATCAACCAACTCGAAATGAGGCTCAACACTTAAGACAATACCATTTACATAAAAACGTGTTCTCGTATATTCACTTTGCCCATGCTGAAATACATAAGTTCTTAAATCTATAAATTCGCGATGCGCAACTAATGCAGCAGTGTCATCATGATCCAACCAACGACTCATTGCCAAAACTTGTTCAGGTTCAAACTGTCCACACTTCTCTAATACACTAGCAATACCACGAAAAGTCTTTGATTCCTTTGCACGTGTTTTGTTAATGCGAATTCGGTCTACATGAAAATAAAACAGCGGTAAATTTAGATGACTCGGTAAATGAATGGCATCTAAAACCTCATCTTCCATAAAAGGTTGAAATAAATCTTGTGCCCTTTCGATTAGACCTGTCCACTGCTGGTAATAAGCAGCTACTTGCTCTTTGCTTCCATAATAAATGGGAAGACCTTCGACATTCGCAAGATCAACAGGTGGCCAAATATTCTGTCTCAGTAACGCAATATCACTTTTTAAACTTTGAACTGCGATAGCATCTTGCATAGAAAAGCTCATAAAAAAATTACTTAGGCTATTTTTAGATTAAGTGAAAGGTTTAGTTTATGCAAGCCTTTGCCTATAATAGTGCTTGAATTAAGTTATTTATTAGGAACAATTCATGGTTCAAAAGATTCAAGCGACTGATGTCACTGAAGAAGAAGCATTGAATGCGATTTTCTTCGAACGTGCTGATGAATTTATTAAGCAAGCCAATGAATTTTGCCGTGTTGAAAAAGGTTCTACTGTTAAACCAGCTGATGCTCGTGGTCAAGTCAGTGCTGCGATGCTATTTGGTACTGCTCGTTTTAATACATGGGTTGCTGCCAATAACTTTAAAGATGGCAATGAAATGCGTGATGCTAAAGAACAAGTGATGTCTTATATCATGCAACAGTTTCATATGATGCTTGAAGATAATTATGACGAATACTGCGAACAGTTTGAGAACTACCTTCGCTTCCGTCGTAATGAAGAGTTTCATGCAAATAAACATGACCACGAACATTAAATAGATTTGCATTGTGTGCATTGGGCCTCCTTTAGGGGGCTTTTTTAATGCTTAAACTCTAATATTCAAACGAAAATGCAATTCAAAAATTGATCAATTTCTCGTATGTTATTCTTATTGATGACTCAACTAAGGATAGCGATGAATCAACTCAACTTTCCCATCGTCGATGCTCATATCCATCAATGGGATCCTTATCACACACCGCATGCTGCCGCTTTAGCTGTTAAGCTTTTTGGAAAACATCCAAAAATCTTGGATAAAGTCGTTCGTCTCGTAAAACCTAAAGATTTAATAGAGACAGTAGGACTTACAGATTACATCACAGCACCCTATTTACCAGCGGATTACCACAAAGACATTGGACACTATACTGTGAGCCGTGTTGTACATGTCGAAGCCAGCTGGCATCATCAAAAAGGGACTGGCGTTGTAGAAGAAACGCAATTTATTCAACAGCTTCCTTTTTCTCAAGAAAACATCAAATTGGCTGGAATCGTTGCAACAGCTGATCCTCGTGAAAGTAATTTCAAAAAAATTCTTAAAATGCATAAAAAGGCATCTCGGCATTTTCGTGGTATTCGAAAAATGGCTGCACATCATGAAGATCCTGGAATTCATGCATGGAACGATGATCCCCAACTCTACACTGATCGAAAATTTTTAAAAGGTTTTGAAGCCTTAGCCCAGTACAATTTAAGCTTTGATGCTTGGGTTTATTCTAGCCAGCTTAAAGATGTTATTGCTTTGGCAAAACGTTTTCCTGAGACTTCGATTGTCTTAGACCATTTGGGCACACCAGCAGGTTTATTCGGCCCAGTAGGTAAACACACAGGAATCACCCAAACTGCGCGAGACAATATCTATTTCCACTGGAAAGAAGATCTTGCAGAATTAGCTCAATGTCCGAATGTATATACAAAAATGTCTGGACTCTTCATGCCTGTTTTAGGTCATCAATTTCATACACGACGAACACTAGCATCTAAACAACAAATCATTGAATTGGTCTCTCCTATGATTATTCATGCTTTACAATGTTTTGGGCCTTATCGTGTCATGTTTGCATCCAACTTCCCGATGGATAAAGTGAGCACATCACTCACAAATATCATTGATGCCTTTAGCGACATTGTCGCTACCTATAATTCAGATGTTGTTGAACAGATATTTTGTAAAAATGCGCAGCAATTTTATAAGCTTTAAAAAAGGCTCATTCACAATCGAATGAGCCTTTTTGAATCGTACATTGTGGTTCTAAGTTTTAGGCTTTGAAATCATTTCAGGTTGTGGTTTACCATACTGATCTGCCATAACTTCAACCAAAAACTCAGGCTTAATATATTTTTTGATCACTGCATCTATATCTTGCTTCGTCAGTTTTGCAAATGCCTGATCTCGCTCTAGTCTTGAAAGCTGTGTTTTATTTTGTTCAAGCTGGCTGTTCAATCCACGATGAATACGGCGCTCATCCTCTAAATTCGTGACACGCTGTTTCATAATATTGGCTTTAGCCGCTTCAAGCTCTTGCTCCGTCACACCATTCTTTAATAAGTCAGTGAATACTTTATGCACACCTTGAGAAACTTGAGCTGATTTTCCTACTGCATAATTAGCACTTACACCTAGAGCACCAGCATTGATAAAATTATCCAAACTCAAACTACTTCCAAAGCTGTAAACCAACGCATTTTTTTCACGTAACTCCATGGCAAGGCGTGATGATAATTGTGACTCGCCTAGAATATGGCTCAACACATATAATGCTTCTGCATCAGGATGATTATTACCCACTGGAATGGCAATAACCGCTTGATAATTACCAAATTGACGCTGTTCAGCCAGCGCATGAACTTTTTGAGCAGGATAATCTATATGACTGCCCTGCAAACGTTGGTATGGTTCTTTTGTCTTAGACTGACCTAAAGATGAATTCAAATATTTCAGAATGGCTTTGTCATCAAAATCACCAGTCACCGATATTTGACCATTTTGAGTTGTAAAATACTTTTGGTACAAAGCTTTAATTTGATCATTGGTGATGGTTTCAATTTGCTGCTTTGCCAGCTTAGGTTCAAAATGATATCGCAAATCACCTGGTTCATATCGCTCTACGATTCTAGCGATAGTCAGTCCTGCAACAGTTTCAGGCTCTGTATATGGTCGATTTAATGACGACAATGTTTGCGATTTGATGAGGTCAAACTGACTTTGCTCAAATTTAGGATTATTCATAACGTCGACAATAAACTTGAAGAATTCTGTAAATTTTTCTTTCTTCGCAGATACGTTAATCACAATACCATTATCAACAGCTGAAGCAGATGCTCGACCACCCGCCTCGATTGATTTGTCTGCAATATCTTGCAGGCTATACTGCTCAGATGCTCTCAATAGCAAATAAGACATAAAGCCTAGTGCTTCACCTTGATGCTTGAGTGATTGTGCTGTCCCGAAATTTAAAGATATCGATGCGTAAGTTTTGTCATCGCGTGTTGACGTTGGGAATAGTGCATACTGCATCCCATTTTTCAAAGTACCACGCTTGATTTTTTTCTCTAACTTTTCAACATACTGTTTTGAATTTTTTAAGTGCTCAGCCACTTCAGCTTTATACACAGCTGGGTCTTTTAAAGGCTCTTCTTGAGTTGTCACTTGATCTAAAGTTTTTGATTCTTGCTCATGAGCGTCTAGCTCGAGTGCCTTTTTTTTATCCTCAGGCGTAGGTTGTATGTCTCCCGAAATACGATGCTCAGCAACCAAGAATTGATTTATTGCCTGATTAACCTGATCGACATTTAAACTTTGTATCTCTGCTTGGTCTTTAAAATATTTTGTCCAATCCCCATTGGATGAAACCACATAATCACTAATGAAACCACCCACAGAAGAGGCATTGGTCATCATGCTCTCTTGACCATTTTTAATCATGTTTTTGACACGATTTAATTCTGTTTCATTAAATTGATGCTTTTTCTCAATTCCTTTCTCTAGAGAAAGGGCAACTTTTTTCTCATCATGATTAGGAGCATACACTGCCCCCATAAAAACAAGATTAAAATCTGGTGTTAACCATGTCGTCGATTGAACCTGTGTAGCCGTACCTGTTTCTACAATATCTTTGTACAAGTGACCACTAGGTTGCATTGTAAATAAATAAGGTGCTAAAGCGAGTGCAGTCTGTGTTTTTTGCTGGGCGCCATTGAGATAAATATTGTATTTGCCTAAATCACTTCCCTTTTGCACGATAAATTGACGATCTTTGATCTTGGTCGAATCAAGCATTGGAACTTTGGTTGACTCAGGAATTTGACGCGCAGGAATTTGATTAAAATTTTTATCCACTGCTTTCAGGATATCCGTTTTATTAAATTTACCTGCAATCACTAGAACTGCATTATTCGGTGCATACCATTGTCGGTAAAATTGATTCAGTTCCTTCATGTTGATTGACTGAAGCTCAGTTAAATCACCAATCGGTAGACGACCTAGATACTGATTTCCGTAAGCAGATTTCCAAATTTGATCCATCAATACTGAAAAAGGTTGATCCATTCGAACCTCACGCTCTCGTTTTACGATTGCGATTTCTGACGGAACAAATTTTTCCTGAAGTACGAGCTTATCCATTCGCTCTGCCTCCAGATACAACATTTCATCAATGGCTTTTTTTTCTGGACGGATGACACTCATATACTGGGTAGAATAGTAGTCAGTCATCGCATTACTCATGAGCGTATGCTGATCTAGACGACGTTGAAACTCATCTCCTTTTACATTTTCTGTGCCTTTAAACGCGAGATGCTCAAGTAAATGTGCTAAACCACCTTTACCTTGTGGGTCATTCAAAGCTCCCGTTAAATACACCATATTCATAAAAATTTTATTTTCTTTAGGTATTGGTGCCAAAATTACCCGTAAACCATTTTCTAGTTTGTATTCTTCAATATTTTGTTCAGTCTTGACCAAAACAGGTTGTGCTAAACCGCTAGAACTGACCGCAACGATCATTAAAGTAAGTGAAAGTTTTTTAAAACGAGTTAGCATTGTTCTTCCAATTATTGATATAAAAAAATTGATCACACGCCTGACAAGGGTATGATCAATAGGGTTTATGCTTTAAAGGTAAATTTCAGCTTTCATATAAAGTTTGGCATAGCCAGAAATTTCAATTCTTTGATTCTCTTTAAGTTGGCAATACAACACGCCACCTCGTTCTGAGCTTTGAAAAGCAATAAGTTCTGTTTTATTCAATTTCTCAGCCCACAAGGGTGCTAATCCTGTATGCATAGAACCTGTTACAGGATCTTCATTGATGCCTTTATGTGGTGCAAAATAACGTGCCACATAATCATATTGTTCTGATGCTGCAGTTATAGCAATATCGGGATGATCGGATGCTGTAATACAAGTACTAACCTCATATGCTTCAGCAATTGCATTAATATTGGCAAAATTAGGTTTGGCATCAAGCACATCTTGTTCACTTTCCAAGACTAAAATATAAGCTTGTTGATTTAGATAAATTTCCTTGATTGGACGATCAACCACTTCTTTTAATAACTCAGGAAACTCTTCAGTTAAATGAGGGATTCGAACAGGGAAATTCATTGTAATTTTTCCATCATCTTGTCGAGTGATGGTAAAAATTCCTAAATCTTTGACATGAAATTTAATTTTTTTCGCTTGAGTATACTCATTAAAAAGTACATAACTGCTCGCTAAAGTGGCATGACCACAAAAATCGACTTCAACTTTAGGTGTAAACCAACGGATTTCATAATTTTCATCATCAATAATTTTAACAAAAGCCGTTTCAGCCAAATTATTTTCAAATGCAATATTTTGCATGAGTGATGTATCAAGCCATTCTTCACTGACCACTACAGCTGCAGGATTCCCCTTAAACAACGCTGTAGTAAAGGCATCAACTTGATACATTTTCATAAATACACCCTAATATTTCCAAACTTCTAATTGAGAATAATAATCTTTTATCATTTCAAATCATAGATTAATTTCAATCTTGACTATAAATTATTGCTTCACAAAGATTCGTTCATAAACTGTATATTTCTAATGATCTTCCATAAAAAAACCCTCACATGAGGGTCTTTTGCTATTTACGCTTTTTGAGCGCTTTCTTTAAATCTTTTAACTTAGATTCATGCTTAGAAATTTTCTTAAGTCTCGATTTAATTTGATCTTTTAAATCTTTAATTTTTAACTTGGACTTATTCGCCATATCTTATCTTCCTCGTGTCATTCACTTTAAATTGTTAATGCTTGAATTTACTGACAAGAATGGGCATTCATCCCTAAATTCCCATTCAATTCATGATTAATGGATTAACGATTTTGTTGATCTAAATCAGATTGCTGTTGTGATTGTTGACGGGACTGTTGCTGATTCTGCTGCTGTTGATCTTGTTGCTGTTGCTGCTGATTGGGTTGCTGTTGATGTTGCTGTTGACCTTGTTGACGTTGCTGGTGATTTTGTTGCTGTTGCTCATTTTGATCTTGATTGTATTGATTACTCATTTCATATCTCCATGATTATCAGATTTTGATACTGATCTTGAATTCTTTTTCACTTGAATTAGACCAATACAAATAACCATAACCCTTTTGCACGAAACTGCGAGCATAGAGCTGTATCAAAATACTGCATCGTAACTTCCATTGTGTAAGCTATTTAAATTTCAGAGGATTAAAATTGATATATGTTACGAGGCTTACAAGGCTCTCTCATTTGTTTACTTGTATTAACGAGACTTATTCCTCTGGTTTTAAATCTGGTTTTAAATATGGATATGGATTTGTAGCACCACTCGTTAAATAAATCCCATAATGTAAATGTGGAGGTGTATTGATCGCATTGCCAGTATTTCCCACATATCCTAATACTTCACCGACTTCAACCCAGTCACCTTCTTGGATGTGTGCTGCATATTCATCTAAATGTGCATAGTAATGGCGACTTAACTGAGGTCCTACCACCCAGATGACTTTACCTCCCAAACTATTTGTGCCGATACGACTTACAATACCTTGTGTTGTACTCAATACAGGCGTACCTCGTTTGGCAAAAATATCAATTCCTTGATGTGTACGACCATTTGAACGTGCTGCCCCCCAAGTATCTGCTATTTGAGTTACTTTGACTCCTTCAACGGGTATCGCCAACGGCTCTGTCAACGCTTGCTGTTGAAGTTTCCAGTATAAATATGGATATTGTATTCCTGCTGTTGCGCCTGAATTTGGGGGCTGACAAGCAGTAAGCATCCAACTGATTGCAATGAGTGATCCGATAATCCTTTTTTTCATATACAACCTAACATCTTAAATTGAGTTAAATTTTAGCGTCTGATCGACGTTTGCATTGTATTGTTTAAATTAAAAGCACTTGTCAGAAACCAATAAAAGCCTGCTTATACCGATTAAATCGTCAGAATTACATATTTTTTTTGATCAATACGATACTTTCTTTTTTGAATCACGCATAATAGTCACCAATTCCCCGATTTATTTTGTTTGACTTCAATGATCGAATCCTCAGATCAATTCAGGATGTTCATAAATTCTTGATAAGTCAGACCTTTCACTATTTGCACATTATTGAAGTTTTTATATGAAAATCGTCATTCTCAATAAACCTTATGGCGTTCTCTCCCAGTTTCGTAAAGACGAAGCGCATATGACAATGTCTGATTTCGTTGACGATCCGACTTTACGTCTTGCTGGACGTTTAGACATGGACTCTGAAGGTCTAGTGTTTTTAACCGACCATGGTGGTTTAAATCAGTACATTACCAACCCTGCCAATAAGAAATTTAAAACTTATTTGGTTCAAGTTGATGGTGATGTGACTGAAGAGGCTTTAGAACAGCTTCGTAAAGGTGTAGAGCTTAAAGACGGTATAACTCTACCCGCAAAAGCTGTAAAAGTTGAACAGCCTGAGTGGTTATGGGATCGTGATCCTCCTGTTCGTTTCCGTGCTTCTGTACCTACTTCTTGGGTTGAAATTTCGATTTGCGAAGGTCGTAACCGCCAAGTTCGACGTATGACTGCAGCAGTGGGTTTCCCAACTTTACGTCTTATTCGCACTAAAATTGGATCAATCGACTTAGTACAGATGGGTCTTGAATCTGGCGAAACTAGAGAAATTGAACCATTACTTTATCCTGACTTTCAAAATGTTCCTGCAGAAGAGCCATACCGCTCACGCTCTTATGTGAAGAAACCAGGCGGTACAGGTGGCAAGCCGATTAATAAGAAAGTCAATAAAGATGGTACTAAGAAAAAATCGGGTACTAAACGTATTTGGCAAATGGAAGAACATGAGAAACCACGTCGTAAGACCAATGGTACTACTCGCCCAAATACAAAAGCTCCACGTGGACGCGCACGCTAAGCTCAAGCTATTGTAAAAAAAGTAAAAAGGATGCGATTGCATCCTTTTTTTATACATAAATTAACTTAAATAATCTCTCATTTTAAGTACACTTTTTCGATTATTTGCTTATTGTGAGTTGATACTTATGAAAAAATTTACGCTTGCTCTTTCAGGTTTTGCATTTTCAACATTCACTTTGGCAAATCCTTTAAGTGTTCATGTGCTTAATCAAGAAACTGGTCTTCCGTCTTCTAATATTGCAGTTACACTTGAAGCGCAGCAGGGTGAAAAATGGGTAAAGCTCAACGAAGCTAAAACGGATGAAAATGGTCGTATCAAGGCTCTATATCCAGCCGAAACAGATCTTCAAAAAGGTGTTTACAGAGTAACTTTTAAAACTGGCGACTGGTTTAAAGCAAACAACAAGCGTACTTTCTTCCCAGAAGTGCCAGTGGTTTTTGTGATTGATGGTAGTTTAGATCATTACCATATTCCGTTGTTATTAAGTTCATATGGTTATTCAACCTATCGGGGGAATTAACCTAGATGTATTATGTGTGTTTCCCATACTTCACCATCAAATTCATCTGTTGTAAAAACTGCATTAATTTTCATTTCTTGAGTATGTTGCTCTCCAAAAATGTCAAAAAAAATACAATTTATATGAGCCTCTAAACAAGATTCAATCATTGCAAACTCATCTTCATTTATACGAAATTGAACATCAATTGAGTCGTTTTTCTCAATTTTTTTTATTAGTTCTACAGTTCTATTTTTTGAAGACAAAATCGTTAAATCTGTCAAATCGCCTTTCCCGACATTTAAAATATTTGCCTTAATCCAAAAATGATAAAGCTTTAAATCAGCTATTTGACGATCTAATAAATCACCTTGACAATTTTTGAAATTAATTTCCGGTTTAACTGACTGCAATGTACTTTGAAATTCCTTTGTTTGTATTGAAACCATTTGTCTATGCTGATTTGTAGTTTCCCTCATCTCATCAATTTGAAGCTGTAATGCTTTTTCTTGTTGTTCTAAGGCTTTGGTATTTTGTTCAAGCTGTTTACCTTGCTGAACATAACCAAGAACAAGCCAAAGAAAAGCAATAGGTGCAAAAATTCCAGCAAGTGCATCCCCCAATTCATTGAGAGATACTGGACTTTGTAAGTTAGCAAAAAACCAAATCAGCGCAATGACTAAAAGCCATATGACTGTAATTACAATACCCCACACCAAACTTTTCTGATTCATCTTCTGACAATAAAAAACCCATAGCTAAGTATGGGTTTTACATGAATTTTATAACCTAGGCAAATTAAGCTTTAAGCCATTTATCAACTTTAGATTGATCTGCAACCTTAAGTTCCACTTCAGTGAGTTCACTACCACCTGATTGAATTTCAAATTGCATTAATTCATCACGACGGAAAGCATGCACATTAAAAGTACCTTCCAATTTTGCATACTTGTCGAGTTGTTTAGTGGTCGCCTTTAAACCATCAACTGCGATGATAATATCATGAGCAGAAAGCCCAGCTTTAACACCAGCGCCATCACGACGAGCAGACTGAATTAATACGCCTTCAGGTTTATCTAGAAGTTTTAAACCAAATGGTAAAGATTTATCATGCTTTAAAACATAGTCTAAGCCAAATTCAGGGAACAATTGATCAAGCGGTAACTCATCCGTGGTATTAATCAAATGATTAATTTGTTCAGACCAATCATCACCTGTTAATTCTTGGCATAATTCATAGATGGTACGTTCATGAACCTGTATACCCTTTTGCGCATTTTCATACAGCTTACGCATCAATGCATCAAGACTTGAACCTCTTAAACGTAAACCTAAATCTAAACACAGTGCTACTAAGCAACCCTTGTTATAGTAACTTGTGCCAGCATTGTTAGAGTTTTCATCTTGACGATAGAATTTGACCCATGCATCAAAACTTGACTCTGCAACAGTTTGAACAAAACGACCTGGATTTTGCAAATAACGATCGATCTGCGCCTTTAACAACTTCAAGTAAGATTCCTGAGAAATCACACCACTACGCAGTAGAATCAAATCATCATAGTAGGACGTAAAGCCTTCAAAAATCCACAGCAAAGAGGTATAGCCCTCTTTGTCTAAATCATAATTCACAAAATTTTCAGGGCGAATAAATTTCACCAACCATGAATGAAAATATTCATGGCTACACAACCCTAAGAAACGCTGATAATCAGCGGAAGGTTCAACAGGCTCATTGGACTTAGGTAGATCATCACGTGGAGAAATCAAACTGGTTGAGTTCGGATGCTCTAAACCACCATAACTATTACCCGTCGCGATGGTCATAAAGGTGTAGTTTTCGAAAGGTGCCGAACCAAACATCGATATTTCTGTCGCACAGATTTTCTCAATGTCTTGTTTCATACGTTCGATATTCATCGCATGTTTGCCAGAGATCACAAACTCATGCGGAATACCATTTGCTTCAAAAGCAAAACGAGTTTGATCTGCAAGCTCAAATGGTGCATCAATCAATTCAGCGTAGTTTTTTGCCTTAAGCGTATAGCGACCACGCACTAAACTTTTAGATGCCAATCCTGTAGCGAGTTGGAAATGTTTCAATTCATCTGGCAAAAATAACTCAACTTCTACCGCTTTATCTTCTTGTCCTTCTAAACCTAAACATGCACAAGCAGGATTCACATATAAGCGTGTTTCATCAACATAAGCACCACGTACTGAGAGGTCGTATGCATAGACGTCGTACTCAACCGTAATCAGCTCAAAATCAGTATTAAATAACTGCCACTTATTTTTTTCATTTTTACGAATCTTGAGTATTCGACCATCTTCATCATAGGCACGAACAGACTCAATATGTTTTGAAAACTCTCGAATGAGATAACTTCCTGGAATCCAAGTTGGCAAGCTCAATACTTGAGTTGGCTGAGCAACGAAACGAACAGTAACGTGAATGAGATGCTGACGAAAGTCGTCAAATTCGATCTGATAATGCAACATAATGTCTTAATTGAGAAACTATAGAACCAACTTGTATTTAGAGTAGCATTTTTTTACTTGGAGTTGCGCGATTCGTATTAATTGTCTACAAATCTGACTAGAGTTTCAGAAAAAAAAGGCATAGCATGCGGTGTGCTTGATGATCTATGCCATTGGATTGGCTTATATAGGTAAACCCGTTGAAACTCTACTCTGCTCTACTCATAATTTTTAGTTTTTTTATTGTAAATATCACACATGCTTCCTTGTTCGAAGTTGCACCAGAAAGTTTAGAAGCTGAAGCATGGACTGTTTTAGATCCACAATCAGGTCAAGTCATTACTGAACACAATAGCCATGTCCAACGTGCACCAGCTTCGTTAACCAAAATGATGGTGGCATACATCGTTCTGAAAGACATTCAAGCAGGTAAAATTAACAAAAATGAAGTTATTACTGCCACACCAGTTGTCAATGTAGTTCAATGGGATGAGTCTCAGATGTATCTGAAGCCAACTCAACAAATTACGATTGATCAGCTTTTGGCAGGCTTAATTATCATGTCTGCCAACGATGCTGCTGTCACATTGGCTGAACGAATTTCAGGATCAGTGCCTGCATTTGTTCAACGCATGAATCAAGAAGCCAAAGCACTTGGCATGAAAGATACAAACTTTGCCAATCCCGCGGGCATTACAATGGATATGCACTATTCAACAGCGCATGATTTAGCCGTGCTCGCACAAGCACTCACCAATGAAACACCCGATTACCTTGACTACTCGAAACAGCAAAGTTTTACTTACAATCAGCATTTTCACCGTGCAACGAATATCTTACTTAAACAAGATGCTACTGTTGATGGTTTAAAAACAGGGTTTACTCGTGCTGCAGGCTATAACCTTGCACTTACAGCCAACCGACCAACTCAACAATTTGACCTCAATCAAAGGAGACTTATTGTTGTGGTACTCGGTGCTCAAAGTGGCTTTAAACGCGCTGAAATCGCACATCAACTTTTAAACCTATCCTATGCTTATACACGCAATGAAATTGCAATTAAAAATAAGCAACTAATTGCTGAACTCCCTGTAGTCGCATCTACCTTAAAAATGTTCAGAGTCGAAACTAAAAAGCCAAGTATCGTGACGACCTCTTTGTATAACGCGAATCAAATGATTGATATGCGTAATTTTGACAATCAAACTCATCGTTTGATTCAAGCAGATGCTTTTGGATTCACTTCAGCTCTTGAGCCTTTACAGCAAACTCAAACGCATATGAACGTCGAGCTACTAACACAATCATTAACCGCACCTATCGCGCAAATTCAGCAGTTGGCACGTATTCATATCTATCAAAATAACAGACTCATTCAAACGGTATTGATTGAAGATGAACTTCAAATTGATGAAGCATCATGGTTTGAAAGTATTTTGAATTGGTTTAAACAATTATTTAGTTTTGGATCTGGCAGTACAAATCAAGCAAAAATCTATCCTTTAAACTGATTGCAGTTTTTTATTGTAAATCTGTAACTTGTAATACAAAAAGAACAATTCTTTTAAAAAAGAGATGGCATATTAACCCCATCTCTTTTTTATTTATGACGCTATAAAAATAGGAATATTAAATGTCGAATCTTCATCATATTGTCATTGTGGGTGGTGGTGCTGGTGGCTTAGAACTAGCAACACAACTGGGTGACACGCTGGGCAAATCGAAAAAAGCAAAAATTACATTAGTGGACCAAAAGCTCACACATATCTGGAAACCACTTTTACACGAAATTGCAGCAGGTACGTTGAGCCCTAGTGATGAAGAAACAAATTATTTTGGTCATGCTGCGAAGCATCATTATGAGTTTGTATTGGGTAAATTCGAACAATTAGATCGTGAAGCCAAGACCATTCAATTGCTCAAACCTGTTGCATCAACCTATGACCAATCGACTGATCATTTAACGCTAAGTTATGACACTCTTATTCTGGCGGTTGGTTCGGTTTCCAATGATTTCAATACTTCAGGTGTGCAAGAACATTGTCACTATTTAGATAATCCAAAACAGGCTGAACAGTTCCAGCAGCATCTACTTCATCTTTATATCGAAGCTCAAAATAATAATGACCATCGTGAGCTGCATATTGGCATTATAGGTGCAGGTGCAACTGGCGTTGAGCTTGCAGCTGAATTAGTTCAAGCCAAACAAAACTTCTTTAAATACGGTCTTAATAAAATTGACCCTAAAAACGTCAAAATTTCGTTAATCGAAGGCGCTGATCGTATTTTACCGGCTCTTTCTGAAAAAATGTCAGACCACAGCACTAAGCAGCTTAAGCGCATGAATGTGGATATTTTAACGTCTAAGCGTGTCGAAAAAGTGGATGCTGATCAAATTTACTTTAATGATGGAAGTTCAATTCCAGCACAATTAAAAGTTTGGGCTGCAGGCATTAAAACTCCAGCAGTGATTCAAAACCTAGAAGGCTTCGAAAAAGATCGTATGGGTCGCTTACACGTATTTGCAACACTCCAAACAAAAGCAGATCCGAATGTTTTTGCTTTCGGTGATTGCGCATACTGTATTTTAGATGCCCGTGAAACAGCTTTAGGACCGCGTGCGCAAGTAGCAAGTCAACAGGCTGCTTTCCTCGTTGATGCAATGAAAGCGCGAATTTCAGGAAGATCACAACCGATGTTCAATTTTTCTGACAAAGGTTCACTTGTGTCTTTAAGTGAGAATAAAGCAGTCGGCGAATTACTAGGTCAGGTCAATGTCCAAGGATTTGTGGCGAAGTCGATGTATGTATCGCTTTACCGACTGCATCAAGCCACGATTTATGGTTATGCACAGGCAGGATTACTCACAGCCAAAGATTTTGTGACCAGAAAAATAGCACCTAAAATCAAATTGCATTGAAAAATCTAAAAGACGCCCCAATGTAATATTTAAGCGTTATAAATTATCGAAACTGCATTTTTTTTAGAAAATTGTCTACAAAAATTGGTTTTCACTTTATGATGTACCCTTAAAATATTTGAATGGATCATTAACATGACAGTTATTGCAAATGACCTTGTGGTTTTATTTAACTATAAATTGACTAATGCAGAGGGTGAAACTCTCGATCAATCTCAAGGTGAACCACTTGCATATTTGCAAGGCGCTGGCAACATTATCCCTGGCTTAGAGAAAGCAATGTTAGGTAAAACGACTGGTGACAAATTCACAGTAACGATTCCTGCTGCTGAAGCTTATGGTGAGTACAACACTGATTTAGTTCAAGAAGTACCTAAACAAATGTTCCAAGGCGTAGACAACATCGAAGCTGGTATGCAATTCCAAGCGCAAACTGATGATGGCGTTCAAATTGTGACTGTTAAAGCTGTTGAAGGCGAAAACGTAATCGTTGATGCTAACTTCCCGCTTGCTGGTCAAGACTTAACATTTGATGTTGAAATCGTTGAAATCCGTGAAGCTACTCAAGAAGAGTTAGATCACGGTCACGTTCACGGTGTAGGTGGTCACCACCACTAAGATCTACGGATTTTAGGACAAAAAGGTGAAGCTCCTGCTTCGCCTTTTTTTTATGCAAAAAATTACAATGCTTAACGATTTAAATGATTCAAATTCTTATAATTTCCTGAGGATATTTGGATATTAATCATATGAATCTCATTTGGTTTCGTCAGGATTTAAGAGTTAGGGACAACACGGCGTTAATGGAGGCAAACCGGCATGGGAATACTTGTGCATTGGTGATACTTTCACCTGAACAATGGAAATTGCATGATGATGCAGTGATTAAAATTGACTTTTATCTTCGCCAACTTAAATCACTTGAAAGTGAGTTAAAGCAATTCAATATCCCACTTGTAGTGGAAATCGTTCCCCAATGGGATGATGTACCAGCTAGATTATTAACTTTCGCAAATAAATATCAAATTACTGCGATACACGCCAACATTGAAATCGGCGTGAATGAGTTACATCGTGATGCACAAGTCCAGACCTTATTAGAATCGCATCAAGTAACTGTCGAGTATTATCATGACCGCACAATTTTCCCACTTGGATCAATTCGTAATAAGACGCACCAGCCTTACCAAGTTTTTGGTGCTTATAAACGTGCATGCTATGAGATCTTGAATATCTCTGTTCCTCAACCACTCCCTGTACCGAAAGTACAGCCTCATGAGCTTATACAACGCTTTCATACCTCCAAAATTCCATCGATACATGATTTTTATCCTGATGCTCAGATTAAATATCAATGGCCTGTTGGAGAGTCATTTGCACTACAAATGCTCGAGAAATTTGTTGACGAGAATTTAGAGCCCTACAAACAACAACGCGACTTTCCAAACATTGATGCTACCAGTCAATTATCACCGTATTTAAATCTAGGAATTATTTCGATTCGACAATGTTTGGCTGCAATTTTTAGTCGCTCAAATGGCAATTTTCATCTCTACTCTGATGGTCAACAAACTTGGTTAGATGAGTTATTATGGCGAGAATTTTATCAACACATCCTATTTGATTTTCCAAGATTATCGAAATATCAACCATTCAATTTAAATACGTCTAATGTGCCATGGCGTGATGCACCCGATGAATTAAATACTTGGAAATTTGGACAAACGGGTATTCCAATTGTGGACGCTGGAATCCGTCAAATGCTTCAAACAGGTTGGATGCACAATCGTGTCAGAATGATTGTCGCCATGTTCCTTAGTAAGAATTTGCTCATCGACTGGCGTAAAGGCGAACAATGGTTTATGCAACATTTGATAGATGGGGATTTAGCGGCAAATAATGGTGGCTGGCAATGGTGTGCTTCAACAGGTACAGATGCTGTACCTTATTTCCGTATTTTTAACCCCATTAGTCAATCACAAAAATTTGATAGTCAAGGTGATTATATTCGCAAATGGATACCCGAATTAGCTCATCTTGATGCGAAAATCATTCATGAGCCTTATGCTAAATATCCGAATCTTAAACTCAATTATCCAAAACCTATTGTTGATTTAAAGATGAGTCGACAGCGCGCATTAGCTGCTTTCAAATCAGCCTAACGAATGCTCGCTCAAAATTTTGTTTGGCTTGATTTTCTTAAGTGTCATGAAAATATGCTGTTTTATAAATGGATTCCATTTGATAAAAGCTATTAAGAACTTCATTTCGTTTTAGTGTAGAAATTTCAGAGGGTACCCAACTGAATTCTTGATGAATTTGCTGCTGATATTCTTCAAAACGTTTGGCGGTTGAACCAAGAATTGCAAGATCAATATCAAGTAAATAGTTAAGGTCTGAATCAACTGAAGCACGATGCTCTTTGGTCGCTAATATCCACTGATAAATTTTCTCATATCTCCTCATCTCCATGTGGGGAGATATGATGTTCAGCATCAGATCAGCACTTTGTTGTTCATTATCGTGTGCCTTAGGCTCATATATGACATCATGAAACCAAAGAGCTATAGAGACTGATAAAGGATCTTTTAAATTTGGTAGAACCAATTGTAAGTGATCCATACATTCAACGATATGCTGCACTGTATGATAATGCCGATGAGGCTCACTGTAATGAACTTCTAATCTATCAAGAATAGATATGGAATCCTCTGAGGATAGTTCAAGCTGTTGTGCAGTAGCGGCCCAGTATCTTCTCAACTGTTTTAAATATGAATCAATCATCAGACACCTTGCCCAGCTACCGCCTATTTATTTTCAAGCAGCCTGCTCATCACGTTTAAATACGAGCTCACCTTTCAAAGAACTTTCAGCATCGAAATAATAGCCGTCTGTATTGAATGATTTAAGATCATCCACAGTATTAGGTTTATTTTCGATAATATAACGTGCCATCAATCCACGCGCTTTTTTAGCATAGAAGCTTATCACTTTATATTTCCCATTTTTCTGGTCTAAAAACACGGGCTTGATAATTTCAGCTTCAATTTTGCTTTCTTTCACCGATTTATAATATTCATCGGATGCGATATTGACCAATAAATCACTCTTGGCTTCTGATAAATCTTGGTTGATCAATTGGGTAATTTCATCTCCCCAAAATTCGTAAAGATTGTGACCGCGTGGATTTGCTAATTTCGTGCCCATTTCTAAACGATAAGGCATCATTAAATCCAGTGGTCGAAGTAATCCATAGAGACCTGATAGCATTCTTAAATGGCGTTGAGCATATTCTAAATCAGCTTGCGTAAGCGAATACGCATCCAGACCTGTATAAACATCGCCCTTAAAGGCAAATATTGCTTGGCGTGCATTTGATAAATCAAAATCTGATTGCCAATCTCTAAAACGCTCCACGTTAACATTCGCAATCTTTTCACTCACACTCATTAACTTGGCGATTTCTGAAGCAGACAATTTACGACTTACGTCTATAAGCTGTTGTGAGTGGTCAAGCAATCTTGGTAAAGTATGCTCATCAGTTGGAAATGTAGATTCATAATCTAATGTCTTAGCAGGAGAAATTAAGGCAAACATAGAAACCTGATCAAAAAACAATTAATCAAACTATAACAGTAGACTTATTTTATTTCCAATTGTGTTTTTTTTAATTATTGACGTTAAAATATACGATTCTCCTGCACGTTAATCGGTATTTTTATGTCTGAACAAATGTTCATTCAAGGCCCTGTTGGCAAAATTGAGGTTTTTGTAGATTTTCCTCAGTCTGAAGTAAAAGGATTTGCGGTCGTTTGTCACCCTCACCCGCTTCAAGGTGGTACTCCTCAGCACAAAGTTCCCACTCTGCTAGCTCAAATGTTCCTTGAGCGTGGTTATATCGTTTATCGTCCAAGTTTCCGTGGATCAGGTCAAAGTGAAGGGGTTCACGATGAAGGATTTGGTGAAACAGAAGATATTTTAGAAGTCATTCGTCAAGTACGTGCAAAACACCTTACATTGCCTTTTTATGTTGGAGGCTTTAGTTTTGGTGCACATGTTATGGCGAAGGCATATCATGCACTACCTCAAGAAATTCAACCTGAACAAGTCATTCTATGCGGTTTACCAACAGCCACAGTTGCTGGTATCCGTCACTATGTTACTCCAGCAATTAAAGGCGATATTCTGTTTATTCATGGTGAGGCAGATGAAGTCACTTTATTGTCCGATTTAATTGAATGGGCAAAGCCTCAACGCCATATTATTACAGTGCTACCTGGTGCTAATCACTTTTTCACAGGTTATTTGAAGCAACTTCGCGTCGCGATCACTCGCTTCCTTACGGCTTAATATAAATATTACGTGTTTCAGAAAAACCCAGTGTAGATTCTTTACATTGGGTTTGTTTTATTCCTCGTTAGGATTTCCACTCTAGCGATTGGAACGACTCATCTTCTCTTAATGTCTGCTCTACTGCTTGCGCAAGTTGTTTAATCACACTCTGCGTCTCAATTTTTTGGAACCAATCCTGTTCCTCATCTGCATGCGCACTTATTTCACATACAAAATGTCCTTCGCCATCTGGTTGATTACAGTTCACCCCTAAAGCGATTGGGTGATCAGAGACACTGACTTCCAATTCATGCGGATTCGTATTTTGAGTGTGAAATCCATGTTGCACCAACTGTTCAGATAACAATGCTGTAACGTAAGTTTGTGCATTATCATGAGAATGACTTGAATGAGCCTTAGCGTATTTCGTTTGATCAACTAAAAATTGTAATTTTTTCATTTCCTCGTCCAAAGGCTTTTTAATTATATAGAATTAGAATAAGCAATATAATCAAAACAGCCAAGCTTTTGCTTGGCTGTTTGAAAAGAAATATACAAATCTTTGGTCGTATTATTCACTAACTTGAATAGATAAACCCGCTTGTTCAGTGAGTTGAGTAAATGTTGGGAAACTTGTTGCAACGGTTTCAGTTCCCACAATTTTAATTGCGCCTGAAGTACGCAGACCCGCAATGGAGAAACTCATGGCAATACGATGATCATGATGTGACTCAATTTCACCACCTGTAAAGATAGCAGACCAATCACCAGACTTACCTTTACCTTCAATAATAATACCATCATCCGTAGGCGTACAATCAACACCCATTGTTTTCAATCCATCAGCCATCACTTGGATTCGATCAGACTCTTTTACACGAAGTTCAGCTGCACCAGTTAACACTGTTTGACCTTCAGCACAAGCTGCAGCAATAAATAATGCTGGGAATTCATCAATCGCTAAAGGTACTTGATCTTCAGGCATGTGGATGCCTTTCAAAGTACGAGTGCCACGAATTCGAATATCAGCGATTGGTTCACCACCTGCAATTCGTTCATTCTCAACTGAAATATCAGCCCCCATTTGCTTCAAAATTTCGATCACACCAGTACGAGTAGGGTTAATACCCACTGCCTCAAGTGTTACATCTGAATTTTCAGTAATGGCAGCACCCACCATAAAGAACGCAGCAGATGAAATATCTGAAGGCACTTGAATATTCGTGCCAACTAACTTACCACCACCTTTTAAAGAAATACGGTTACCTTCAGTTTTCACATCATAACCAAATGCACGTAACATACGCTCAGAGTGATCACGTGTCGGTTCTGGCTCAGTCACCGACGTTACACCTTCTGCCCATAAACCAGCGAGCAGAATGCCAGACTTCACTTGTGCAGAAGCCATCGGTAAATCGTAATGAATACCTTTAAGTTGCTGATTACCTGTGATCGATACTGGCGGTGTGCCACGCTCACCTGTTGTTTGAATTTGAGCACCCATTTCACGGAGTGGCTTTGCAATACGTTCCATAGGACGTTTGCTCAACGATGCATCACCAGTCATTACTGAGTCAAATTTTTGCGCAGACAACATCCCTGACAGAAGACGCATCGAAGTCCCAGAGTTACCCATATAAAGCTCACTTGCTGGAGCTTTAAGGCCATACATTCCTACACCATGAATCGTGACTTCACCATTTTTTGGACCTTCAATATTTACACCCATATCACGGAATGCTTGAAGTGTTGCTAAGGCATCTTCACCTTCTAAGAAACCAGTAACATGTGTTGTACCTTCAGCGATCGCACCAAACATGATTGAACGGTGTGACACAGATTTGTCACCTGGCACGCTAAATTTTCCAGTAAATGATTTAGCACCCGGCAGAATAGTAAATTGCTGTGTCACAGTTTTGTTCTCCATTAAAGGTTTCTTGGCAAGCATATGGTTAAAATGTTGGCGTGCTGCTTGAGCATGTCCAAGCAATCCCATGAGTGCTTTTGAATCTTCGTTTTCAATGAGCTGTCGAATATGAGCCAATTGGTTCTCAAATCCATCAACAGCATTCAAAATCGCTTTTTTATTGGCAAAGAATATGTCATGCCACATTTGTGGATCACTCGCCGCAATGCGAGAAAAGTCTCTGAAACCACCTGCTGCATAACGGAAAATGTCCAGATTATCTTCACGATTTGCAAGTTGCTCAACCAAATTGAATGCCATTAAATGTGGCAGATGACTTGTATGCGCAAGCACCTCATCATGCTTTTCCACATCCATACAAATTACTTCAGCTTGAGCAGCTTGCCATAACTGAATCAGTTTTTGCACTGCCCACTCAGCACTTGTTGCTAACGGCGTTAATATCACTTTGTGGTTAGCAAATAAATCTACTTTACCTGCATGAACACCAGTATGTTCAGCACCAGCTATTGGATGCCCTGGAACAAAACCTGCGGGTAACTGCTCACCAAAAACCGCAATTGCAGCCTCAACCACATTGCCTTTGGTACTGCCCACATCTGTAATTATAGTATCAGGAGTAATCACAGATTTGATCGAGTTTAATACAGATTGTGTAGCTCTCACGGGTAAAGCAAGAACAATTAAATCTGCATCAACCACTGCATCTTTGGCATCAGCATATCCTTCACTAATCAAACCTAAAGCTTTAGCATCTTCTAACGTTTGAACAGATCGCGTAGATGCCACAACATTTTCAGCAAGACCATGTGCTTGAATGACACGTGCTAAACTTGATCCAATCAATCCTAGCCCAATAAATGCAACTTTTTTAAATAAAGGTTGAGACATATCTAAGTTTCAACTCTTTTTAAAGTACCGCAATTGGGTATGAACCAAGAACACGGATTTCTTTGACTAATGGACGAATTTCTTCGACAGCCGCACGTACGTTCTCTTGTTCGATATGCCCTTCTAAATCGATAAAGAATACATAAGCCCATTTTTCAGGCAAAGCAGGTCTTGTTTCGATACTGGTCAAGCTAATGTTATGTTTAGCGAACGGCGCTAAAATTTCTAATAACGCACCTGCACGGTCATGTGCAGAGATCAATAAAGAAGTTTTATCATTACCACTTTGTGGTACTTTTTCACGCCCAATAACTAAGAAGCGTGTTGTATTTTCTGGATTATCTTCAATATTGCTATGTAAGATTTCTAAATCATATAAGCTCGCAGCTGTTTCAGATGCGATTGCCGCAGAATGCCATTCATTACGGATACGGCGAGCAGCTTCAGCATTCGAACTCAAAGCCACACGTTCAACACCTGGATAATGAGCATCGAGCCAGCCACGACATTGAGCTAAAGTTTGTTGATGCGCATAGATTTGTTTAATGCTGTCTTTACGCGTATTTGAAGAAATCAAAAATTGATGATGAATACGTAATTCAACTTCACCAATCACATTTAAATGTGACGCTTTAAAACAATCAAGCGTGTGGTTAACCACACCTTCGGATGAGTTCTCAACAGGAACTAAACCATAATGTGCACTGCCTGCTTCGACTTCACGGAACACTTCATCAATTGTAGGAAGTGGGCGCACAACCGCATCATGTCCAAAATGCTTCAGTACTGCCGAATGGGTGTAAGTTCCTACTGGACCAAGGAAAGCAATGCTTTGTGGTGCTTCTAAAGCAAGGCACGCAGACATAATTTCTCTAAACAAACGCGCCATCGTCACGTCAGATAAAGGACCTTCATTACGCTCCATCACATTACGCAAAACTTGTGCTTCACGCTCAGGACGATAAAACATTGGATTTTCTTCAGAAGCAAATTTTGCTTTTGCTACAGCTTCAGCAAGTCGTGCTCGACGGTTAATCAGTTGTTGGAGTTGTTGATCTACTGAGTCGATATCTTCGCGGATTTTAGCTAAGTCTAAAGAATTCGTCGTGTTTTGATCATCGTTGATCATTGTAATGTCGCCTTACAGAATCAGTTATGTAAACAGTATAACAATAGTTAGCTTTCAAATGTTAAGCAACCAAACTTTATGGCAATAAGACTTAAAAATATACAGTTGAAATAATCATCAATCCAATACGCGCTATAAATTAGAAAAAAGACAAGAACATTGAATAGGATAGCTTTAATCTTTTTTTTAAAATCAGTTCGTTCTATAAGTTTTAAAATTGAAAACACATTCGAATACATCTCGCTTGTATTCCTCAAGCGAGATGTAAATACGGATAAAAATTAACGTCCTAGCATGCCACGTGCTACGATTTCTTTCATGATTTCGTTGGTTCCGCCGTAGATTCGTTGAATACGTGCATCCACAAAGAAGCGTGAAATAGGATATTCCGTCATATAGCCATAGCCACCAAAGAGTTGCAGTAGATTATCCGCCACTTTCATTTGCATATCTGTACTGAAACTTTTTAATGCAGCTGCTGTTTCAACATCCAATTTCCCTTCTTTATACAATGCTAGGTTTTGATTATAAAAAGCGGCTGTAGCCAGTTCATCGATTTTCGCTTGTGCTAAAACAAAACGAGAATTTTGGAATTGTCCAATTTTTTGACCAAAAGCCTGTCGTTCTTGGACATATTGAACTGTCACATCAATTGAACCTCGAATTGCTCCTAATGCTGTCGCAGCAATCGCTGTCCGCTCACGTGGTAATTCTTGCATCAAATATGCAAATCCCTGACCCGCTTGACCTAAAAGCTGATCAGCTGGAACTTTAACGTTGTCAAAAAAGAGTTCCGAGGTATCTTGGGAATGCAAACCGATTTTGTCGAGATTTGTGCCTTTTTTAAACCCTTCTAAATGAGTATCAACCAATAGAAGTGAGACGCCTTTAGCACGTGCCTGAGGATCTGTTTTAACGGCAAGCACAACCAAGTCTGCATGCTGACCATTTGAAATAAAGGTTTTAGAGCCATTCAAAACATAATGATCACCATTCAAAATGGCATTCGTACGGATGGCTTGTAAATCAGAACCAGCACCTGGCTCTGTCATTCCAATTGCCCCGACCACTTCACCAGAAACCATTTTTGGCAACCAGTATTTTTTTTGTTCTTCGTTCGCGATGTGTAGAATATATGGTGCTGCAATTTCTGAGTGACATGAAATACCTGTCGATAATGCGCTATAACCTGCACGTGCCGACTCTTCAACCAACATCAAAGAATATTCTGTTGGAACACCATAACCACCATACTCTTCAGGAACATCTACGCACAAGAAGCCATTTTCACCAAGTGCATTCCACACTGAACGTGGCATTTTTCCTTCACGTTCCCACTGCTCATAATGAGGAGCAACGTGCTCACTCATAAAACGTTTGAAATTATCACGGAATAATTCTAAATCTGCATCATATGCCAACATTCTTGTGTTCCTTACACTTCATTTTTTTATAAGTTTTCATGCTATCCCGTTTTTTTCCAGTTGTCATGGACAAAAGCGCTTGAAAATTCATACAATTTGGTCAGTCTCAAAAGCTAAAAATAATGCTTGATCATTGAATTTGATATTTAGCTTTTATTCCAAGCATCATTCCACGTTACACTGTCATTAAGAACATCCAACTGCATTGATCATGAATACAAAACGTAATTTATATAAAGACTTTGAACATCCATTTGCGCAATTTGTTCGTATTCTTGGCAAAGGAAAAAATGGTGCGCGATCACTGACCTATGAAGAAGCCTATCAAGCATTTGAGATGATTTTAAAAAATGAGGTATTAGACGTTCAGCTGGGTGCTTTTTTAATGCTTTTACGAGTGAAAGAAGAATCTGTAGATGAACTGGCTGGCTTTGTGCAAGCGACTCGTGATCAACTTAAATTTAGAGCTATTGATGTCGACCTAGACTGGTCTTCCTACGCGGGGAAACGCAAACACTATCCGTGGTTTATCTTATCGGCGTTAACCTTAGCAAAACATGGTCATCGTATTGTAATGCATGGGGCTTCTGGACATACCATCAATCGATTATATACAGAACAAGTTTTAGAGTATTTAGGTTATACCATTTGTCAAAATGAAAACGAAGTGGCATCAGAACTGAATCAGCGTAACTTTGCCTATATACCACTCGAAGCCATTTCACCTACCTTGAGTGACTTAATTGCATTACGCAATATCATGGGCTTACGCTCACCCATTCATACGCTTTCACGACTCATCAATCCCTTCAATGCCAAAGCCACTTTACAAGCGATATTTCACCCTGCGTACCGCAGTTCTCATCAACAGACTGCCGCCAGATTAGGTTACGTTAACAGTGCGGTGATTAAAGGTGAAGGCGGTGAATTTGAACGAAACCCAGATGCAAAAACCTTAATTTGCGGTATACGAGACGGTGAACTGTATGAGCTTGAACTTCCGAAACTCACAGCTGATCGTTCAGCAATTGAAGAAGAGTTGAACTTAGATACTTTCAAAGAAGTATGGTTAGGTGATTCCCAACATACTTACGGAGAGGTGGCTGTTATTGAAACTATGGCAATCGCACTTTACACCATGAATGTGGCTGATACATTTACACAAGCGCAGACTTTGGCTCAAGAATACTGGCAATCACGTCATCGAGTTTAACTTCGGATTAAAAAAAGACACCATCAGGTGTCTTTTTTTTAAGCATAGAACATTATACAAAACGTATAGGTTGAAATTCTGGCTCTGGAACATGTGAATCACATTCATCACCTTCCTCTTTATGACCTTTATCAATATAGCCTGATCTTTCTGTTTCTGGCAGATTTTTAGCTTCCCAAGCAATGACTGCTTGCATTGAAATCTGACGCTGCTCTTGAGTTAAAGCTACACCGTTTGGCCATTTACCGATTTCAACGGCAGTTCTTAAACGAGCAACGATGTCTGCATCCAAAACTGATAACATTTGTTCAATATTCATGTTTAGTCCTGCTGATGAAATGAATCGTAATCTTGATTCCATCCTAGTTTGGTACGACATGCCATATAAAAGTCGTATCCAGGTGGATGTAATAAAGTAAGTTTGAAAGGATGTTTGCGAATATGCAACCAATCACCTTCATTTAAAGAAACACTGTGTTGCCCATCAGCACTCACCATTGGCAACACTCGATTCTTACGAATTTGAATTTTAATTTCACTTTGACCACCCACCACAATCGGACGAGAAGAAAGCGTATGCGGGTGCATTGGCACTAGCGCGATCGCATCCATACTTGGGTGCAAAATTGGACCGCCACCAGAAAGTGCATATGCTGTTGAGCCCGTAGGCGTCGATACAATCAAACCATCACTGTGTTGGCGATAAACATATTGGCCATCAATATGAAGATCAAACTCAATCATATGGACTGACTTACCTGAATGCAGAACCACATCATTCAATGCTATTGCATCATAAATCAGTTCATTTTTACTACGAACTTCGACTTCTAATAAAAAACGGCGATCTAGCTGAAACTCACCTTTCAAGACTTGATCTAATTTAAATAACACTTCTGTCGGTTTGATATCTGTTAGGAAACCTAAACGCCCACGGTTTACCCCGATGACGGGAGTATTGTATTTCACTAAAGATCTAGCCGCTTGAAGCAATGAACCATCACCACCTACGACAATCACCAAATCTGTAACTTCACCCAATAAAGCTCGACTGACCGTTTGCGAATTTTTATAAGGGACCAATTTAGCGGTTTCTGAATCAAAAACTGGATGCAAACCTAAACTAATCAAATGGTCATGAATTAGACTTAAAGTCTCAACCACAGATGATTTATCTGGTCGTCCAATTAATCCAATATTACGAAATGACTTTGCTGAAAGTTGCACGTATGCTACGGCTCCAGATGAATTGTTGAGTATCATATCATCATCATTCTGTGACTTACATATTTCAAGCCTGTTTCATGTTATGAATTTCACGAATAATTTCACATTTCCCCAACTTAAAATCTTAATTTTCTCCTTAATATTGAATTAGATAAATCATTACATTTATCTAAAAAAGGCATAAATTCACAGTTTAATTATTGCAAATTATAAAAAAGCTTCGCATGATGAGCGCAATAAAACAGGGTTTTGCTTTTTGATCTATGAAGTTTGAACGTGGTATTGGCTTAATTGCATTGATTTTCTCAGTGCTGGTGATTTCTGCATTTGTAGCTTTTAGTATTTATCTAATCCGTTTAGATAATATTATTCGCGATAAATTTGAAGGCAATCGTTGGGATATTCCAGCGAAAGTATATGCACGTCCCTTGGAAGTTTATGCTAATGCACCCGTTGAGCAACAAAACTTCATTCAAGAGCTAGGTCTGTTGGGTTACAAAAACGCTGAAGACTATACCAAGCCAGGTAATTTTTTGGTTCAAGGTAATACCATTTATGTCCACACGCGTGGTTTCGATTTTGGTGATAGTGTAGAACCAGAACAAATCCTCCAAGTCAGTTTTGGCGCTAGTCAAATTTCAGAGATTAAAGCAACAAAACCATCGAGTACGGGGATTGCCCGTCTAGAACCAATGTTAGTTGGGGGAATCTACCCTCAACACAACGAAGACCGTGTTCTCATTAAACTCAATCGTGTTCCTAAACCTTTAATTCAAGCGCTTATTGCCACTGAAGACCGCAACTTCTATCACCATCACGGCGTCTCGTTTCGTGGTACAGCACGTGCAATTGTAAGCAACGTTACTGGTGGTAAGCGTCAAGGTGGTTCTACACTCACACAGCAATTGGTTAAAAACTTTTATTTGACCCCTGAACGTACAATCAAACGTAAAGTGAATGAAGCATTTATGGCGTTGTTGCTTGAGTTTCATTATGACAAAGATGAAATTCTGGAAGCATATTTGAATGAAGTTAATTTAGGACAAAATGGTAATTACTCGATCAATGGCTATGGTTTAGCGTCTCAATTTTATTTTGGTTTACCACTTAGAGAATTGAGTATAGCGCAACAGGCTTTCCTTGTCGGACTCGTTCAAGGTCCTAGCTTATACAATCCTTGGAGAAATCCTGAAAGTGCATTAAAACGCCGTAATGTTGTTCTAAACAATATGTTAGTCATGGGATATTTGACTGAAGAGCAATATGAAACTGAGTCAGCTAAACCTTTAAACGTGATTAAAAAACCGACTTTAGGCCCAGCTCGCTTCCCTGATTTCCTAGACATCGTTCGTCGTCAACTCAAAACAGAATACCAAGAAAGCGATTTAACGAAACAAGGTCTTCGAATTTTCACCACATTAGATCCAATCGCACAAATCAAAGTACAAAAATCGTTTACAGATTCAGTATCAAGACTGTCTAAAGCCAATCCTGCACGCTTAAAAGAACTTCAAGGCGCGGTATTAGTTTCTCACCCTGAAAATGGTGAATTGGTTGCGGCCGTAGGCTCAGTATCTGACTTCACAGGCTTTAACCGCGCAGTTGATGCAAAACGTCAGGTAGGTTCATTATTAAAACCTGTTATTTTCTTAACTGCTTTGGAATCTGGTCGTTATAACTGGGCGACGGCAATCGAAGACTCGCCAATTAGTGTGCCAGTCGATCGCAATCAGACTTGGACCCCAAAAAATTATAGCGGAACTTCGTATGGTTACGTCCCAATGGTTCAAGCTTTAGCCAATTCATATAACCTATCTACAGTTCGCTTGGGACAAGAATTTGGACTTTCTTCATTTACCAATCATTTAATGAAGTTTGGCGTGACTTCACCTATTCCAAATTACCCATCGATTTTCTTAGGGGCTGTTGAAATGTCGCCTATGGAAATCATGAATATTTATGGCAACTTTGCAACTGGAGGGTTTAAATATCCTACAAAATCTATCCGAACAGTTGTTGATACCAATGGTCAGCTCATTAATCGCTACAGTTTAAATGTTCAACAAACGATCGACCCATCGGCTGCTTATATTTTAAATTACGGATTACAACGTGTGATGTCGGCAGGTACAGGACGTGCTGCATATAACGGCCTCGCTCCGAATCTAAATCTAGCGGGTAAATCAGGTACGACCAATGATACAAGGGACTCGTGGTTCGCGGGGTATTCAGGTAATCATTTGGCAGTTGTCTGGCTTGGATTAGATGACAATAAAGTCACAGGCTTAACGGGCTCATCTGGCGCTTTACCCGTGTGGACCAACGTAATGAAGCAACTGAAGCAAAAACCTGTCAATTTACGTCAACCTGATGAAGTACAGTGGCATTGGATTGACTCAAATAGCGGAGAGCTTTCAGCACAAGGTTGTCAAGGTGCGCTCTATGTACCGATACTTAAATATACTGTTCCTCGTCGCGCAACAGCATGTGGCTTACCACACTACCAAGTAGAGCCGACTTACGTTCCTGAAACGAATGCAGAAGAAATTCCAGCAGAAGACAGCATCGACCAATATATTCGTGAGAGCGAAACAGAAATGGAACGGGATTTAAATACGAATGCCACTCGAGTACTTTCGAGTGGAAGTTATAATCCTTAAAATAAGTTTAGGAGGAGTTAAGGTTAATGACAAAACTGAATTTTAGCGTACTATTCGCCAGCATATTACTCTTAGGCGGTTGCCAAACTTTAACCTCCTCTCAAAACTCACAACCGTCTCAGAAACCTAAACAAGCTGAGACTAAAACAACACCATCCAAAAAAGATGCCGATGGTATTAAAATTACGCCTTACGATCGACCTGAGATTAAACGGGAACAATTACAAATTGTTATTCCTGAACAAAAAAGCTCAACTCAAAAATTCGATGATGGCCGCCAACTTCCCGCATTTAAAAACTTAATGCAACAAACCCATGATGCATTTCGTCAAGCAAAATGGAGTGAAGCTGAGAAAGCCGCACTCCAAGCACAAAGACTTGCCCCTCAATCTGCAGAGACCTATATGTATCTCGCGATGATTGCCAATCAAAAAAATGAGGCAAAAAATGCTGAATCGTTGGCAAAACGAGGTCTCAGTTATGCTCAAACAGCAACGATGAAGCGACAACTTTGGCAAATTATTTTGAAATCAGGTCAACTCCAAAAAAATCAAAAACTCATCCAAGAAGCACAAAACCAAATCAAGAAATTTTGATTTAAGCATGAGTTTTACTTTTTAATGCCTTTAAAAAGCACGAATACCAGCAATTCCATAAGCTCCATGTTGTATGGCCTGATCTAATAATTCAGGCTTCATACCGCCTAGCGCATAAACTGGTATATGTATATCTTTTGATAACAATTCAAACTGCGACCAACCTAAGGTGTCTTGCTGAGGATGCGATGTTGTACTCAGTACTGGACTTAAAAATATTGCATCAAAACCTAATGCTACAGCTCGACTGACACTAGAATGGTCATGACAGGATGCGATACGTTTAATGCCCTTCCATTCCTCCATAAATGAATCAGAATTTAATTGCATCAACTGATCATGTTTAAATTGTACGGCAAATACTTTTTTCTGATTTGATTCTGATAATCCCATCCACACATCACGATTGATAATGAGCTGATCCAGTTGATTATACTGGTTGAGTTGCAGCGCAAAATCTAAAGCATTTTCAGTTCTCAAATAGCTAACTTGATTAAGATCAATGGTTGTATCGATACGATCTATATTTTTTATTGTAATTTTATTCGGCCAGAGTAGTCGTTTAACAATGGCATCATTGGCTTTAGGAAAATTCAAAATGGTTAGTGCTGAACGATCATACCATGTCCAAGGACTTTGAATATGATCTAGTAGCAACTGATCAACATAAGCCTGATAAATGTGCAATTTTACAATTAGATCTTCATATTCATGCGTAATAAGATCGAATAAATAGACATGATCTAGAAAGATTCCCACCTCTTCTTGAACTTCACGCTGGCAAGCTTGTTCAGGAGTTTCTCCTAACTCCACTTTCCCTCCAGGAAACTCAGCTTTATCCCCCTGATGTAAAGAGACTTCTCTCCATCCTACAAGAACTTGATTTTTGTGGAATAACAACGCTATAGAAACATTAAGTGTTTTTTTTGACATGATTTTCTTTCAAAAAATGAGTGCTTAATTGTAAGCATTTTATGTTTTTTTATAAATGAGAAAAATTATCGTTGACAGCTCTATTCGATAATGATTATCATTTAAATCGTTCACCACATACCACGGAGTCCAAGGAATGAACGCACCATTTAGCTTATTTACACGTAATAACGAAAACCACCAAGCATTACCAATGCTTCACTCAAATAATCTATTTGCTCTAGGCAGAGAAATTCGCATCATGCATGCAGGAGAAGAATATCGCCTTCGTCTCACACGAAATAATCGACTCATTTTGACAAAATAAAAATTCTAAAATTTGATAATAATAATCGTGGAACTAAGCAGTATGAATCAGCGCATACTGCTTCTTTAATTTTATTTCTTCAACTTTATAGACAATTGGTTTTAATGAAATTTTATTTCAACTTTTAAACCACCTAACTCTGATTTCTTAAATACAATCTCGGCTTGATGTAATTCGACAATTTTACGGCAAATTGATAATCCTAATCCTGAGCCCGTTGTACGTGTGCCTAACTGACGATAAAATCTTTCTCCCAGCCGATCAATCACTGTTTGCTCAATGCCGTGACCTTCATTTTCAATCACAAATAGAATTTCATTATTATTTTGTTTGATTAAAATATCAACGATTCCATTCTGTGGCGTATAGCGGATTGCATTATCGACTAAATTTCGAATGCAGCTAAACATTAACTCAGGATTTGCCTTAATCGCATGATTTCCTAACTCAGTTTTAAACTGAATATTTTTTTCTTGGCTCAAAGGTTGTACTGAATGTAAAACCTCTTTCGTCAAACGGTCTAAATCTATGGACTGTATCGGTACATCTTGCGTTGAAGACGGATCAAGTCTGGCCAACAAAAGTAAATTTTCTAAAATATTTGAGCCCCTACTCACATCTTTTAGAATCTGCTCTAAGTCTTGTGACAAATCCTCATGATCAGACTGGTATTTTCGTTTTAAAAGTTGTAACCGCATTTGAATCGCAGAAAGTGGCGACCTTAATTCATGGGATGCATCAGCTGTAAAACGTTGTTCCGCAGTAATTGCCCGATCTAAACGCTCCATCATTTGGTTTATTTGACTCACAATAGGTTGCAGTTCTTTTAGTTCTGGTTTTGAAGGTGTAATCGGTGATAAATCCTTAACAGTCTTTTGGGAAATTAATTTTGAAAGTTGGTGAATAGATCTAAACTGACGTCGTATAATAAAGTGTAGAATAAACCATTGAATGCCCCATAAAATAATGAGAACACCACCGTAGCCCAGCAAACTTTTGAATAACTGATCAACACGCGCTGACATGGGTTGAAGCATAGTTAGAATTTGCTGATCACTTTGCTCACTGTAATAACGAAATAATCGTCCTTCTAGCCAAACAAAACCAAAGTGATCATTTTGAAAAAACACCTTGGAACCAATTTGATTGAAAGCAAGGTCTTGGGATTCAATCAAAATAAGTTCATCGAGCTTTAATTCATATTTGATATCAAATTGTTCACTTAAATCATCTAACTCATTTCCCACATGACTTGAAATATCACTGACCAAAATCAAATCGGCGATTTCATCCATCATATTGTCATGGGTCTGCATGTTTTGGTAAAGCGAGATCACCAATAAAAGAATTAATGCGATAACGCCCGCCAACATCGAACTGAGCATTGAAGACTTAACAAGACGATTTTGTAAAGAAATAGGGTGCTGATGCAACGCTGTTCTACCTTAAGCCTGATCTAAATTCATTCTATAACCTAATCCGCGAATCGTTTTAATCATGGTTGAGCCTATTTTTTTCCGAATCTGATAAATAAAAACTTCAACTGCATTACTTTCGATTTCATCACCCCAAGCATATAAGGACTCTTCTAGTTGTTCACGTGTCACAACACGTTCAGGATGTTGCATCAACTTATATAAAATTTGGTACTCTTTCGCTGTGAGATTGACAATTTCTGAATTCAATTTAACAACTTTGGTTTGGGGGTCCAAACTCACGGATCCATACATTAGGATTTGAGACGTGCCTTTGTGCTGAGTACGTAATTGTGCTCTCACTCTCGCCGAGAGCTCATCTAAACTGAATGGTTTAACTAGATAATCATTAGCCCCCAAATCAAGTCCTCCAACACGATCTTGGATACTGTCTTGGGCTGTAATAAAAATAACTGGTGTATTGTGTTGGTGTTTTCTTAAATGTGTCAGAATGTCATCACCAGTTGCTTTCGGTAATCCACGATCAAGTAATAAACAATCATATTGATGCTGCTCAATTGCTAATATCGCATGATCTCCACGCTCGACCCAATCAACACTATATCCATCCATTTCTAACCAAGCTTTGATACTTTCAGCTTGTGACACATCATCTTCTGCTAACAATATACGCATGTCTCTCTTCACTAAGCCACAATTCATTCACTATAAAGTTTTTCAAAAAAAGATGCATAAAAAAACCACATTTCTGGAGAATGTGGTTTTTTTGGTTTGAGTACTTAAAAGCCATAAATCAAATACTCAATTCAGTAGATAGCTCATTAAAATTGAACTTGATCTACATCAATTTCTACACGCTTAGCAGGCTTATAATCAATATCCACTTCACCAATTAATACAACAGGTGTTTTTGCAGAGATTGGTTTACCTTGCCAAAGTTCATCATCAATATCCACAGTGATCACACCCGTGCTATCGCGGAATTGATATTTTTCATCACCAGTTGCCTTAACAATATAGCCTTTTAATTTCACTGGGGTATCATCTTTGGCAGTTAAAGCATTTTTAACAGTCGTAATTGCTTGTGGTGCAATGGCTGCATGATTAACAGCACTTTGGTTCACTGCCGTATTAGCCATTGCAAATGTAGTTGCACCGACTAAAACTGTCGCGATTAAAGCTTGATTTAACACTTTCATTTTCTATACCTTTTCATGTGATGTTTGTTTCGATGAAGCTATTAAAACAAACAAAGCTGAAGCGAATCTTAAGAAATATGAATATTTATTAATCTTTGACAATTAACTTAGTGGTACGACTCTTAGTACCTCTTCTAATGTCGTTACCCCTTCAAGGACTTTTCGAGCACCCGCAATACGCAACGGCTCTACACCTTCTTTTTTTGCGTGAGCACGTAATTCATCTAAATTAAGATTAGCACTGATTTTTTGTTTTGTTTCTAGAGACACAGGCATAAACTCATATATACCCACCCGACCCTTATAACCTGTGTGACGACAATGTTCACAGCCTTTGGCATGATACACTTGAGCAGGCATCTTCACTAAATAGCCATAGGTCAGATGCTCCCATTCTTGAGCATTAATTTCCCGTTTTTCTTTACAATGAGAACATAATTTTCTGACTAGCCTTTGCGCCAATACACCTAAGATTGTTGCCGCTGTTAAAAATGGCTGCACCCCTAGATCATGTAAACGCGTCAAGCTTGAAGGTGCATCGTTTGTATGAAGTGTTGAAAGTACGAGATGACCTGTTAATGCAGCTTGAATCGCCATATTCGCTGTATCTTGGTCTCGGATTTCTCCTACCATAATAATGTCTGGATCTTGGCGCATGAGGGCACGTACACCATCGGCGAAATGAAGATCAATTGCAGGGTTTACCTGCATCTGATTGAAGCTCGGCTCTATCATCTCGATAGGATCTTCAATCGTACAAACATTTAATTGCTCAGTCGCAAGTTGTTTCATTGATGAATACAGAGTTGTGGTTTTACCTGAACCAGTTGGACCTGTCACTAAAATGATGCCGTGACTATTTTTGGTAATGGCATTCCATTGCTCTAGCAGTTTTCCTTCAAAACCCAGTTGTTGGAAACTCCTCACTAACACCTCAGGATCAAAAATTCGCATTACCATTTTTTCGCCTGCTGCAGTAGGCAGAGTTGATAAACGTAGTTCAGTTTCTTGCCCCTTAGGTGTACGCGTTTTTAATCGCCCATCCTGAGGACGTCGTTTTTCTGCAACGTTCATACGACCCAGAATTTTAATACGAGAAATTACTGCCGTGAGTGTATTGCTAGGCATGTTATAAATCGTGTGCAGCACACCATCGATACGGAATCTAACGCGTCCTTTCTCCGAACGAGGTTCAAGATGAATATCACTCGCACCCTGTTCAAAGGCAAATTGAAGCAACCAGTCGACTAATTTTACGATGTGCTGATCGTTGGCATCAGGATTTTGACTATCACCCAATTGTAAAAGGGATTCAACACCTCGGCTCTGTCGGTCGTAAGCTCCTGAATATTGAGAGGAGTTTACTGCTCGGCTCACTTGATAATATTCAATCAAGTAACGTTGTAACTGCTCTGGATTCAGTAAAACCTTAACAATTTTTTTAGGACTTAAGCTCTTTTCTAAATTCTTGACCCAATCATCCAAGAATGGTTGATCTGTACCAATTAAGATCTGATCAGGATGCACTTCCACAGCAAGAATTTTATTTTTGAATGCATATTCTTGTGACATGACCTGAGTCAGTGCTGCAACATCTGCTTTAAGCGGGTCGATCACATAATATTGGAGTTGTGTTTTTAATGCTAACCACTCGCATAAACGTTGCAGTGTTAACTTATGTTGAGGTTGAACTTGATCTACCAATTCAAAATGAGCAATCCACTGCAATGGATGCCATTTAAATTGATCTTTTTGACGGTGTCGGGTTTGTATGAGCAACTTATCTCGCTCTAAAATACGACCATCTTTTAGTAGTTGTTCTAAACACCATGTTGTATCAATTTCAAAATTAAAATTCATTCAAATTGCCCCATTCCTTGAGCCCAACTATAGCAAATTCTTTATTCAACATTAGCCTTTAGCCTATTCAGAATTTACAATTAAATTCATTAGATTAAATTCATTAGATCAAATTCAGCTTTAAATACATCAGTCCAACAATTTATTCGTTTGAACAAAGTTCCAGTGCAACGATCTCAACCTCAGTATCCACGTTAAATTTGACATTTAAGGGGCCGAAACTTAGCCCATAAATTCGCTCAGGATCATTTTGATAAGATGGTCTTGGATCAAATGATAGAACTTGCTCCAATTCTTTGATTAAACTTTCTGCGACATGTTGTTTCACTAACAGTTCATTTCTTTGAATTTCAGCAGTTTTTGACCAAACAACATTTTTTTGAATTGGTTTATCTTGTGCATAACCGCTCGTCGCCTCAACGACGGCATCAGAATATTGAATATATGGTTTGATATCGATAACGGGTGTTCCATCTAATAGATCGCTGCCTGACACATACAGCCTCAAAGAATCACCTTCTTTAAAAAGTTTTTTGAATTGAACGACTGACATGCCGATAGGTGCTGGACGGTACATGCTTCTTGTCGCAAAGACTCCCACTTTTTTATTTCCACCTAAACGTGGTGGTCTGACTTGAGGCTTAAATTTTTGATTATCTTGATTTTTATTATCGTGAAACTGCCAAATCAGCCATAAGTGACTGAAATCATGTATACCTTCAAAAGCCAATTCATCATTATATGGCGCCAATAGTTCAATATAACTTTCAACATTTACTAAATTTGGCTGACGTGGAATACCAAACTTTTCTTTGTAGGGAGATCTCATTATACCAATCACAGGTAAAGTCAGCTCATTCATAATCACTTTTTTTGATAAGCTCAATTAAATATATTCAGTTTATCGAGAATGGTTTTAGTTTAGAATAGCAAGCTGTTCTAATTTGATAATTTATTGAGACCTTTAATGGCTGCTTTTAACGTCGAAAAGATTACTCACGTACACCACTGGAATGACACATTATTCAGTTTTAAAACGACTCGCGATACAGCATTGCGTTTTAAAAATGGTCAATTTGTGATGATTGGTTTAGAAGTCAATGGCAAGCCTTTAATGCGTGCATATTCGATTGCTAGCGCGAACTATGAAGAAGAACTTGAGTTTTTCTCTATTAAAGTTCCAGATGGTCCTTTGACATCAATCCTACAAAAAGTAAAAGTTGGTGATGAAATTTTAGTTTCTAAAAAACCGACTGGTACACTTGTTCTTGATGATTTAAATCCTGGTAAAAACTTGTATCTTTTATCATCAGGTACTGGTTTAGCTCCTTTCCTTTCGACTATCCGTGATCCAGAAACTTATGAGCGTTTTGAGAAAATCATCGTTGTACACGGTACACGCTATATCTCAGAATTGGCGTATCAAGACCTTATTCAAAATGAAATTCCAAACCATGAGTTCTTTGGGGAACTTGGTGCGAAAGAAAAGTTAATTTATTACCCAACAGTTACTCGTGAAGACTTCCATACTCAAGGTCGTGTTACAACTGCGATTGAAACTGGTGCTCTTTTCGAGAAAATTGGCTTACCTCGTTTTAATCCTGAAACTGACCGTGCAATGTTATGTGGTTCTCCTGCATTCCTTGACGATGTAGCTGCACTTCTTGACCAACATGGCTTAAAAGAATCTCCACGTATGGGTGTTCTTGGTGATTATGTGATTGAACGTGCTTTTGTTGAAAAATAAAATTACGTACAATAAAAAAACCGAGCTTTTTTGCTCGGTTTTTTTATTGAGTGTTATATTTACCCTATTATTTAAATCGATTTTATCTTGATTTAACTCTGTAGCAACTTTATTCAGCAATGTTGAACTAGACGCAATATCGTCATTTCAAATATTCAACATTCACAGTAATCACTAACACTTAGTTTCTAATGTATTAACTTTAATACTAGTAAACAATAGGGTTCTTTCATAAATCATTTTTTACTCAGTTCTAAATTATAAATCCCTGCGATTAAACTGAATCTTAATCCCAATCTTTTGCCTCGATTACGGTATCGCTCAGCAAGGATTTTGAAGGTCTTCAAAGTCCCAAATACATGCTCAATCCCAATTCTTCTTTTATTGATTTCTTGATTGTAAACTTTTAGCTCAGGTTCTAGTTTACAGTGCTTTATTGCTTTTAATGGCAATAGACTATTTGGATACACCGTATAAATCCTTTGATAGCCTTTATCTGCAAGGATAAAAGACCCTTTAGGAATTTGATTCAGGTTACGTTTGAAGAGCTCGAAATCATGTACCGCTCCAAGACTTGTACATAAACTCAGAATTTGCTGAGTTCTATAATGAATAATGGCCTGTACTTTAAAGGTATGCGCTTTCTTTTTGGCACTATAGCTTTTCTTCTGTTTTTTTAGGTCTTTGTATTAGTATTTCTGTGGCATCAACAATCACCACATTCCAGTCGATGCCTTCACCTTCAGGCAAATTCTTCGGTAAATTAAATAGATTGGACTTGATCAGGCAGTCTTCTACATGACGTACGACTCTTGAAGCAGTGGGCTCTGACACACCAAAACTTGTTTCAACATGGAATAAGGTTCTGTATTCGCGCCAATAACTTAAACACAGAAGGATTTGATCTTCTGTGCTCAATTTAGTTGGTCTACCTTTAGTAGGGACATACATTTTTAGTTGTTCAACCATTGAATCAAAGGTTGACCATGAGATGCCTGTGTATCGCTTAAACTGTGTTTTAGAAAGCTTCTTTGAATCAATGTATTTCATCCGCAGTTTATGCATGAAGATTTAAAATTCTTCGGTACAAATAATCAACTAAAGATAGATCAGTTTTTGATTTATGAAAGAGGTCTATTATTGACGTATCAAGAGGAATATCCTGAACTAACTCTTCTATTTCTTGATTATTCAAAAATAAAGTTGATGTGCTCATTTACAAATCCCAATTAATAAGCTATTTAATTTCTTCCACGACCACTATTAGATGAATTACCGTGAGGCTTATCATCGTTAGATTCTGGTGACTTATCTTCAGGATAACGAAACAACGGTAACTTAAATCCTTCACCAACCGTAATACCACTAACTCTATTTATTGTTTAGATTGATTATTTAATTTGCCATATTCATCAAATTGTTTTTCTGGTTGATCTCCCCATCTACACTGAGATGTATATCTTCATTACTTTCTATGGCAATGGAACTTGGTGAAGCCAAGAGCATGATCGCTTGTTTAAACGTAGCGGCTTTGCTTTGGTCTTCGCTCTCTAAGTTTTTGAGGTAGTCCTGTAGGTTTTCGAGTAAGCTCAGTGGATCAGTTTGTTGATTTTTTGCCACTTCACTGATGTCTTTCGCTTGTTCCTGTTTGTAGGTAGAGATGAGTATACCTTCTCCTGCACGCACTGCCCCCTTTGATCTGTTCTGAGTTCAAAGATTTCATCATAAGGGGTAGCATGACAAAGCGTTCAATTAAATAAAAGCCTAGAAAGACTTTCTATTCTTCACCGTCATATAACCAATATTCTTCGCCCCAATCTTGACTAGATTTATTCATTATGGTTCCTTTGGTGAAATACAATCGTTTTGCTTTATCATTAGATAAAATCCAATAACCTGTTCTTGGGCATAATTCTCCCCCTATAACTTTTAAATCAGGTGTAGCAAAAGTATCTACATCCTCAACCCCAATATCTTCAAACTCACCTTCTATTAACTCAACGAAATACCAGCTAGAATCAAAGCTAGTAAATGCATTTCTTGAGATTAATGATGGGGTTAGTTCCAATTGTACTTCTCGATCTGATTTTAAATAATCCCAATCATCTTCTATTCGCTTATTTTTAATATTTTCAATTGTGAACGCCCTTAACTCTTCAGAAGGAGTCCATGCTGTATATTCATTAAACTTAGAAAATAAGTCATTTCCTAAAGCATTTAATGTTTCACACTCTTCTAATTGCCCACGTGTAAAACTATTTTCATCACGATAAGTCCAAGCAAATTGTGGTACGCCATATCGATCACCCACAGGAATATATACCCCTGTTTTTGGAATCATTTCCCCACTATTTACACGTATGTCTGTACGAAGCTTAAATTTAGGTACTTTATATTCAAAAATTCCCAGTTCTTTAATCACTTCAAATAAACAATATAAACTCCATGATCTTGGAGGCTTTACGCAAGAGTCGTAATAACTACATAATCTATATAATTCATCAAAACGCAATTTAAAATCAGCTTCTTCTTCTTCTGACATCCAGTTCGGTCGAAACTCGCCTAACATACGTGCTGTATTATATGCAGGTGTCCAGCCATATTTTTCCTGTTTCGTTTCTTCAATAATTCTGATTAGACCTAATCTGAAATCGAGTAAAGATGGGTAAGCATAGGTACTCCAATTGGCTGAGCTATCCCCCATTCCCCATCCCTCTTGCAAGAGGACACGGTCACGATACTGCTGATCAGCCAAATCAATTACTCCACCAGTATGTTGAATCAACTCATCCAGTTTGGTCAGTAACATTTCCAAATAAGATCGTGAAGTAACATAATAAATTAGGGCAATTGATTGTTTTTGAAAACGAGTCAATTTAGAACAGCTTCTAAGCATAAGTTAGTCATCACTATCAAACTACCAAAACTCCTCATCCCAATCAGATTTGATCTCAGGTAGAATTTTACCATCATCAAAACTTTATCATTATTTTGACAATCCAATCTTTTATATATAAATTATTTCTTATTAGTAACTTCTAAATACCAAATCGTTTCTCCCCAGCTATTATTCTCAATCTTCGGAAATACTTCTCCCTGTTCAAAATAACGGGATTGCAATTGATTTGCAGGACTCCACCAATTACCTGTCTGTTGACAAGTCTGCCCAGCAAAACCTTTTAAATTTTCAGCTTGAATAGTCTCAGATGACCCACCCTCGTCTGCAATTCGTTCAACCAATACCCATTCCGTATCTTCCTCATGATCATATTGTGGGCAATCTGGATCAAGTCCCACTAATGCTTCTATCGCATCATGCCCTTTAAGCAGCAGCTGTGCACTTGCTTCCTGTATTTCAGGAATGTAAATACCATCCTGTGGCACAGTTTCGCCTGTTTTTACCGTAACATTTTGGTTTAACTTATATATTGGTAAAGATGATGGTAAGTTTAACTCTCCTAAATAATCTGAATCATAGTCTTCTTTTAAAAAAGTCATAGGCCAGCTACCAAAAACTGTAGCTTTAATATTAGATGATAACTTACTAGCTTTACTTTGCCATTGATCAAATAAGGCTAAATTACCCTCATCCATCCAATCAGGGAAATAGTCTATTCTTTGATTTCTAAAGTCAGTCACCACATTCCCTGCATATTGCAAAGCAGATAAATCACCCTCTAATAAACGTTTATATCCATAATTCAAGCTCTCAAGAGTTGATCTGAAATTAGGCAATACATGCTCACCCCAAACTATGTCAGGTTGTTGTGAAATATGTTGGTTTCGATAATCATAAGGTAAATCCTGCATAAACAGCTCAAGTGCATTTTCCGCTGCATCGAGCATATTTTTAAAAGCATCTACCAGTTCTTTAAAATATTCAGCCGAACTATAGCGTTCAAGTAGGAAAATTTCCTGCGGACGAATTTCAGATGATTGCGACATTATTTTTTATCTCCATACCAATTCTGCTCTAAACGCGGCACACCAACCATATTGGTTTTCGTTTCAACAATTAAACCACTGTCATAGCCCCAAGGGGTTGCTTCACGCTTACTTACATTTGCTCGTACTAAATCTTTTGGGTCCAGAACAATTTGTATGCCACCACCTTCAAGTACAAATATCTCGCCTTTGCTATTCACTTTTTCAACTTTACCCGCACTATTTTTAAAAGTCTGACTTGCGGCTGGACCTTCCCATACATTGATCCCACCCCTTGGCACTCGGTATTTAACAACCTCACCATTATGATTCCATGATGCAAATACCGCAAAATAGCGTCGCCAATCGGCTTTACTCTACTTGGGTTGTGCCTGAGGGTACGGGTGGTCCGAACTATCCGAATATGTAATCTCGTTTGAGATCAAAAAAACCCGCGAAAGCGGGTTTTTTATTAAACTTCCATCAATGCGAAAGTTTTCACCTTGAGCGATATAGTTTTATTCTTCTCCATCAAACTGCCAGTACACCTCGCCCCAATCACTTTCATAATTTGGAAAGATCTCACCCTGTTTAAAGTATTGCCGTGAATTTGATTTCGCTGTTGTATACCAATAGCCAGCTTTAGGACAAACCTGCCCAGCCGCTATACTTAATTTTTCAGTTGATTCAGTTTCGGGTTGATTGGATTGTTTTCCTATATTTTCTATATCAAAAATATAATTCTTTTCTTCCTCGGGTATGGTTCCATCTATATAGCGATTGTCTTCCCAAATTAAACGCCATTTAACATCGTACCAATCATCGGTCCCTTCCAATTTATATTGGGTTGCTTCTGTCCCTTCTAAAAAGTAGTTTGGACATCCAACATAAATATTATAGTCAGAATCATTGGTTAATTTTTGATAGACAGGTTTTTCGAACCATGGTTCATAAATGCCTGAAATTTGGATTTCTTCACCTGAATGAATTTGACCTTTTGAGCTTTCATTATAATTTGGGCAAGGGATGATCGGTTCAACGATTTGCTTACATGGTGGCCAGTTTAGTTTACTAAATAAAGATTCATAGCTCCATTTCTTATAATAAATTCGATTATTATTTGGTACATCATATGAAACGTTATACAAAGTATTAACTGTGATACCCTCCATAGCTCTTGCTATCAATAATTTTAAAATATGTCGTGTGTGGTCATGTTCAATAAAAATATTTCCATTTGGCTCTTGACCTATGCCTAGGTTTTGATAAAAAACATCATATAGCAAGCCATGTTCATCACCATAGCGACCAAAAATCCTCCCCTGAATATTCCCTTCAAAATAAAGATCATATGCTTCTTTTTTGAATTTGCTTTTTCTCAGTTCCGTTAAACCTTTTTCTGTATCACTTAGATCACTCAAATAATATAATAATTCTTCTTCATGACTCTCCTTAAAGCCTTCAGGTTCATTCAATAAGTTTAGAGGAGGATGCCTTAATTGTTGCTCAAATGCGTCTACAAATTCTTGCTCCAGTTCATATGCAACATATAAATACCGATAACTGGTATATTTTTTCATGAGATAAAAAGTTTGGTCTCTCGCTTTCTGATCAATGATATACATCATAAATTCCCTTAATTCGCCTTACTTTGCTCATGCTTAGTATTTGCTCGACCTGTCGCAGACACACCACGAGCTACCTGACCCTGTTGAACAGTTTTCTGTGCTTTTTCTCTTGCCGCCAAATACGCAACCGTATCTTCTAATTTTTTTGGAAGAATGGCATCATTCCAATTGGTTTTTTGAATTTTAACCATGTTTTCAATATATTGCCTGATCGGCTGATTGTCTGGGTGGCCAAAATCTATATATAACTGTTTTTCACCACCAGCTAACAACAATCCACTGCCTTGCATTTTTTCTAAATCAAGTTGCTCTGCAACCTGACCTTCCCATACTTTTAAGCCTTGCCAATTTTTAGGTACAACAATATTTAATTTTTCTAACTCAGCTATGGTAGGTATACGGTCTAGGGCCACAAATATACCATTTTTAGACCAGTCACTTTTTACAGCATAATCAAAACGCCATGCTGTGCCATTAATTGGCATTTTATCCGCCCAATACGCACCAGATTTAAATGGTTTTTTTTGATCAATGATTCGTTTCCAGCCAACTCTAGCACCAGGTTTATATAACTTTGCTTCAATATTAGCTTTCTGACTAAATGAGGCTATTACATAATATTTTAAAACATCATTTGTCGCAGAATCATTTTTCTTCTTAGCTAAATCCGGCCATCCGTCCTTATGCTTATAATGGCTTAAAGGCGCAGGTTTATGACCCTTGCTCGCAATCGTATTTCTAGCAGTAGAAGCCAAACGTGCTTCCGTGGTTAAAACTTTAGTTTCTCCACCACCTATCTTCGCACCAGCTTTATTCATCTGGTTGATCATTTCAGATCGGACTTTATTTAAAGCACTGTCCAACTCTTTAATTGCAGAAGGAATCATTTTATCTGCGAGTTTGGCAAGCTTATCTAACTCAGGTAAAAATGAGTTTAATTGTTGTTGTACATGCTTAGGTAGAACGACTCTCGTTTTTGATAAGAAAAACTGAATCGAGGATTTTAATCGCGCAATAAATTTTTTAAACTCGGATAATATTTTAGTTTGGTATTTTGAAAATTTAAGTGCGTTTATAAATTTAATTGGGTCTCCATAACCCATTTTTCTTAAAAAAGCCAAAATTGCAATTGCTACTTCTGCGGCTTTACTGGCATCTTTAATCACAGTAATGAGTAAGCGCCCAATACCTTTTAACACACCACCAAATATTGGAATGAGTGGCAATAAACACAAAATAATACTAACCCAGTTCAGGACTTTATTTTTCTCTTGTTCACTACCTGCCATGCGATTTGAAATAGCGATTAAATCCCTAACAGCTGTGGCTTCACCTGCGACAGGAAACATACTAATAACTGCATCAAATACGATCTGACCTAAAGTTGATTTTTCGTTAAATTCACCTTGTAAGGCTCCACCTACCCAACTGCCGGCAGCCTTGGTATTCGACCAAAGCTCTGAACCAATTTGAATTATAGCTATTTTATTTTCTGCACTCATTTTTTAGAATCCTTAAGTGCTTGTTGGTATGATTCTTCTAGATCTGAGATGTTCCAATCTGCTTTAAAATTAATATTTTCTTCTGCTTGTGCTACAACTTCATAAGATCTAGCATCTTCCCCAAAAATAATCTCTGCTTCACCATCAGGCGCATCTCTTATATCAGCTATCCCTTCATCATTAGTCACACCTGAAAATATCTGACCATTTGCGTATTTCATTTTAAAGTTTACACCTTTAACAGGCTCATCATCATGATATTTAATTGCAATCTGTTGTCTTATTTCATTTGGCATGAGTGGAAAATTCAACGGCACCTTTGCTCCCCCCACAAATTGATGCTGCCCTGCCTTAACCTCAAACTTACCAGCTGTGGTCGGTAAAACTCCCGAACTGCTAATTTCAATCTGTGAGCCACCACCGATCAACACTATTTTTTTTGCCGCTTTAATTTCAATTCGATCTTCCGTCGAAATAATCTGCACCCCCTTTCTGGCAATTAGGTCAGCACCATCACCCTGTGCCTGAATCTCAATCTTACCTTTGCCTGCATACAGTCGTGCCCCTTCTTGCGCTGCAAATAAGCTGATCTTTTTACTGGCATGTCCGATGATGCTGTCTTGCGTGCTGGTGTTAATGCTTCCTTGTGCAATTTGGTTGATCTGCCCATCTGCACTGAGGTGGATGTCTTCGTTACTTTCTACGGCAATTGAACTTGGTGAAGCCAAGAGCATGATCGCTTGTTTGAAAGCCGCGGCTTTGCTTTGGTCTTCACTCTCTAAGTTCTTGAGGTAGCCCTGTAGGTTTTCGAGTAAGCTCAGTGGATCAGTTTGTTGGGTTTTTGCCACTTCACTCAAAGCTTTGGCGTTGTTTAAGCTACTTTCGAGTTGTTGTTTGGCTTCGCTTGCATCGAGATGGTTTGCTTTGGCTTGT